>JAJAZG010000118.1 GCA_026785865.1 Pseudanabaena sp. CAN_BIN31 | reverse complement strand
TTCTCTAGTTCAGTTAACTTGCCATATTTTAGTTCTGCGGCTTTATTGAGATTGAAATCAAGTTCGGCTTGCTCAATTTGGAGCTTAGTTTGATCGATTTGTTCTTTAAGCGATCGCAGATTCGCGATCGCATTTTTTTCAAGCTGCCAACGATCATTCATATCCGTAAAGCGAATATTTAATTCATTCATTTCATTGTCGAGGCGATCAAGGCGATCTTGAACAGCCTTGTTGCCCCTGTTGGTATAGATGATTTTGCCATCCGATTCGACTCGTTCCGATGTTGTCGAATCTTTGTCTTTTTGCAAAGAAAACCGTTCCATTTCTAACTGTCTCAAACGGCGATCAATTTCATCTAGTTCCAACGGTCTAGAATCCATTTCCATTTTTAATTTCGCAGCCGATTCATCGACAAGATCGATCGCCTTATCTGGTAAAAAGCGATCGGTAATATAGCGATTAGAAAGCGTTGCCGCCGCCACCAGTGCTGAATCCGAAATAGTTACGCCATGATGTAATTCATAGCGTTCCTTCAAACCACGCAAAATCGAAATTGTATCTTCTACAGTCGGCTGCTCGACTAGCACTTGTTGAAACCTGCGTTCCAAAGCCGCATCCTTCTCAATGTATTGACGATATTCATCGAGCGTTGTCGCACCGATACAACGCAATTCACCCCGCGCTAACATTGGTTTAAGAATATTTCCTGCATCCATTGCGCCTTGCTGCGTTGCCCCAGCCCCAACGACTGTATGCAGTTCATCAATAAACAACACAATCTTCCCATCAGAATTGAGAACTTCCTTAAGTACCGCCTTCAGCCGATCTTCAAATTCACCACGATATTTTGCCCCCGCAATTAGTGAACCCATATCAAGGCTAATAATCGTGCGATCTTTGAGAGATTCTGGCACATCACCGCGAATAATTCTCTGCGCCAATCCTTCCGCGATCGCCGTTTTACCCACTCCCGGCTCACCAATTAGTACAGGATTATTCTTAGTCCGTCGCGACAGAACCTGTACCACACGGCGAATCTCATCATCGCGCCCAATCACAGGATCGAGCTTTCCTTCCTTCGCCTGTTCCGTGAGATCACGTCCATATTTCTCCAAAGCCGCATACTTGGCTTCAGGATTTTGATCAGTGACAGTTTGGCTACCGCGAAAAGATTTAATTGTTTCTTCTAATTTCTTTCGATCGATACTCAGATCGCGATATAGCCGCTTACCAAGGCGATCGTCATCCGCCAAACCGATCAGCATATGTTCGATCGCCATAAAGTCATCGCCAAAAATCTTACGGCTCTCCTCAGCGCGATCCAGCCATATCTCCAAATTACGCGCTAAAAATAATTGTTCTGAACTAGCCACACGCGGCTGTCTCCGCAAAAATTCTTCTACCTGTCGCCGCGCCCTTGCCATCGGTACTGACATCGCTGCAAATATATTCGCGGTCAAGCCCTCTTCCTGCTCTAAGAGTGCCATGACTAAATGCTCAACCTCAAGGTTCTGATGTTGCGATCGCCTTGCGACCTCCTGCGATTTGACGATCGCTTCCCATGCTTTTTCAGTAAATTTTTTCGGATCGGTTGGTTGCATTGGCTTTGGTTACAGGGCGATCGAGGATAATGACTAGCGATAGTTAATATAAGTTTACATCTTTCGTAGAGCCTAATTTGGGAGATTTTGGGTTATGGATTTTTGAGTGAGATAGCGATCGCACAATACCAAAGCCACCATCGCCTCCACCATCGGCACAGCGCGAGGTAACACGCAGGGATCATGACGACCACGACCTGTAAGCGTAGTATCTTCCCCTGCGATAGACACCGTTTTTTGTTCTAGTAAAATCGTCGCTGTTGGTTTAAAGGCAACCCGCAAAATAATATTTTCACCATTAGAAATGCCGCCTTGAATGCCGCCAGAGCGATTGGTGCGCGTGCGAAGGCGATCGCCTTCCATATAAAACTCATCGTTATGTTCACGACCAGTTAAATGAACGCCATCGAAGCCCGAACCAATTTCAAAACCCTTACTGGCTGGTAAAGACATCACTGCTTTAGCGAGATCCGCTTCCAATTTGTCGAATACAGGATCGCCCAAACCAACTGGCACATTTCGCGCCACACATTCGATCACGCCGCCAACGGAGTTGCCATCGCGACGGATTTTATCGATATATTCGATCATTTTTTCCGCCATGACTGGATCGGGACAGCGCAAAATATTGCTCTCCACTTGTTCCATCGTGACTGTATTCGGATCAATATCAGGCGCAACAAAATCTTTAACCTGTCTGACATAGGCGATGATTTCTACACCTGCGGCTTCTTTGAGAATTTTTTTAGCGATCGCCCCAGCCGCCACGCGCCCGATCGTTTCCCGCGCTGAAGATCTGCCGCCGCCTTGCCAATTGCGAATCCCATATTTTGCTTGATAGGTTGCATCAGCATGGGAGGGACGGAATTTTTCGGACATTTCCGAATAGTCTTGGCTGCGAGCATCCTTGTTCTGCACCAAAATCATGATCGGTGTGCCGATGGTTTTACCCTGAAATACGCCTGACAATATTTGGGCGCGATCGTCTTCGCGGCGAGGAGTCACGATTTTGCTCTGCCCCGGTTTGCGGCGATCGAGATCGACCTGAATATCCGCTTCACTAAGCTCTAGTTGTGGTGGGCATCCATCGACGATCGCCCCCACGCCCCCGCCGTGAGATTCCCCAAATGTCGTGACGCGAAATAAAAGCCCGAATGTGCTACCCATGTTTAAACGTTGAATCCTAAAAAATAATCAATAAAAATAAGCAATGGTCAAGTCTTGATCATTATACGATGTGCGGCTAAAAGTCTGGAAGCGTTAATTTTTTGCACTGAGTTGATTGCCATGCGAGATCTCACATGGCTTGCTAATTCTGTTTATGGTATTGTGCGCGGCGATCGCATAATTAGTTTTTTAACGACAGGCAACAGCAGGTAAATTCGTAGTAATCTTAGAGTCTAGCCTTTGGCAAAACATCATATAAATAAATCTAAAAAGAAGTAACTAATATGGGGGATGACAGTGGACTCAGCCAATTTTAAGTTTTTACAACCTCATGACATCCAGTTAGTCTGTCTTGGTAGTCTTGCTGAACGATATTTCCAAGACGATCCTAGTACTTGCTTGATTAAGTTACGGCAATTTGCAGAGCTGTTAGCTCAATGGACAGCCGTTAATATGGGGCTGACAGTATTGGCTGATGACTCTCAGGTAGACCTATTGCGGCGTTTGAAACTTGAGCGATCGCTATCTTCTCAAGTACTAGATGTATTTCATCAAATTCGTTTAACAGGGAATAAAGCTAATCATCAGTACACTGGCGATCTCACTATTGCTGTAAACGATGATCGCTTGCCTGTTCCCTTGTTTGCCGAATCTTTTCAGCTTAAGTCTAGGCAGTTGTCTAGTTGGCTAGAAGAATAATGAGATCGCCCCTTTCCAACCCTAAGCAAATCAAAGCGCGATCGCCATTTTTGTGTAGAGGCTATATTCCAGATCTACACAAAAACAAGCTAAAATTTAGTAGTTTGAATTAAAGGACAACTCCGATCTATTGTGTAGGAAAGCATGAACTCTTTAAATAATCCTCCTTTCTATGGGGGGGAAGAATGGGAAAAACATATTCAAATATTGCTTAAAAGGCATTACGGACTTGGTAACTATCAGGAAGTAAAAGCAAAACATATGGGTGATTATGGTATTGAAGGCTATTCAACCTGTGGTAGCGTTTTTCAATGCTATGCAACTGAGGCTTATGAAACAAATCAGAAATATGAGGCTCAGCGCAATAAAATAACTACTGATATAAATAAATTCATAAATAATAAGAATAAGCTTATCAAAATTTTTGGCAATACGATTATCAATCGATGGATTTTACTTGTACCGAGTTTTGATAGTGCTTTGTTAGTTGAACATGCATCTAAAAAAGCCGAAGATGTCTTAAAAGCAAATCTTCCATATGTCTCACAAGACTTTAAAGTAATTATTGAAACAGATGAATGCTTTCTCAAAGAGATTAAAGAACTTGCTGGTGTTGGGGCTATAGAATATGATACTCCAGACATAGAAATTAAAAATACTGATCGAGAGAGCTGGCTAAAATCGAATAATGTTTTAGTTAACAACTTAGAGTTAAAAGGTAACAAAATTCCTAAAATCAGTGCTGATGGAAGAATCGAAGAATTTAAAAATTTAATTGTAAGTTACTACTTAAGAGGTCAAAATTATCTAGAAGATGTAAACAAATATAATCCTGACTTCTACGCTCGAATAAATGGTTGTAAACTCACTTACGAACGTGAACTAGAAATAATGAGCTATATTAGTAGCCCTTCCGCCCCAGATATACATTTCCAGGATGCAAAAAAAGAATATTCACAGCAACTACAGAAATCTTTCCCTAATCTACCAACTTCAAAAATTGATATACTCGTTTGGGAGGCAATTTCTGATTGGTTAATGAGATGTCCTCTAGATTTTTAAATAGATTTTACAAATTATGGAAACCCAAGAATTATTAGAGTATTTAGATATACCATTTTCTTTTCAGAAACGTGAAACCCCTCTATTGCCGCAGTATAGAGTAATTTGGGGACTATCAATATTAGTTTTAATTTTAGAAATAAGTAGTTATGGTAAATCTAGTTCGATTAAGCGACTACATCTATTAAATTGGGCAATTAGAAGTGACGAAAATCGGCAGAGAATGTCTAAACTAATAGAAGATAGATCATCAATTGTTTCAGAGTTTATTAAATACGATCCTGGATTTACAAGGGCAATTGAGTATGCTATTGCTGATGATCTTGTGAAAATGAAGAATAATACGAAAAATAAACCTATATATTTAATAGAAAAAGGAACAAAGTTAGCAAAGGAAATAATCGCTACAAAAAACTGCTTGGAAGAAGAAAAAACTTTTCTTAGACAAAAGGGTAAATTAATTACCAATGAACTAGCTGAAAGCTTATTTGAACTCTCTTAAATTTATGTCTCTACAAATTCGGAAACTTAGTATACGAGTATCTACATCAAGCGGACTTTTTGGTGTTGATATACCCTTTGCCATGGGGCTTTGTATTTTACACGCTGATAATACATCTGGTAAATCGACATGCTTACAGTCAATTGTTTTTGCGCTAGGGTTAGAAGGAATGCTCGGTCCACAACGTAATATTCCTTTACCTCCAGTAGTTACAGATCGTCTTGAGTATGAAGGTAAAAGTTATAAAGTTATAGAGTCTGAAGTATTATTGGAAATATCAAATGCATCCAAAACTATAACTGTACGTCGTCAAATAAAGGGTAATCAAGATATTAATTTAATTACTGTTTGGGAAGATGCAATATTATCTCATCCCAACACTTCATGCGTTCCCAGAGATTATTTTGTAAGATTGTCTGGAGCAGCGTCTAGAGAAAGAGGCTTTCATTATTTCTTGGCAAGATTTGTGGGTTGGGAACTTCCGAAAGTTGCAAATTATGAAGATGTAGAAACGCCACTTTATATGGAGACATTATTCCCATTTTTATTTGTTGAGCAAAAACGTGGATGGTCAAATTTACGCAATCGTTTTCCAAGTCATTTAAAGATTAAAGACTTGAGTAGAAGAGCTTTTGAGTTTCTTTTCGCTATGGACGTTCAAGGAATTGCTACACAAAAAATACTTCTAAACCAACAATCCACAATTTTAAAATCTCGTTGGTCAAATCAAGTTGTAGAATGTAACCGCTTGGCTGCAAGCATTAATGCAACTATTAGTAACTTGCCATCGCAACCAATACCAATCTGGCCACCGACAATTCAACCAATGGTTTTAGTATCTCGCAACAATGACTGGATAAGCATAGGGCAGGAGATTTTTGATTCTGAGGAACATCTTATATTCCTAGAAGCCCAGGAAATTCCTATTATTAGTGAAGTTTCAGAATTAGTTAATGAACAGTTGCAACTGAGAGAAGAAGAACGAATCAATATTGAGATGCAATTGAGGCTTAAATTTGAAGAGATTGAGAATTGTAGAGTTAATTTTGGAGCAATCCAATCTAGAATTTCCTCGTTAAAAGAAGAACTATCTAAACATAAAGATCTTCAAACATTATCAAAGCTTGGTTCAGTAAGAGAAATACAAGTCAATTCTGGGACTTGTCCAACTTGTCACCAGCATATTAGTGATTCGCTTATTTCATCTCAAGAAATAAGTAATCCCATGACAATCGATCAAAATGTTGAATTTATTAATGAGCAACTGAAAATATTTAAAGCGATGGGGCAAAGTGAAGTTCAGACACTTGAACATAGAACAAGACAGCTTAACGTAATCAAAAGCCGTGCAGTTGAAATTAGAGAAGAAATTAGATCTTTAAAAACAACTTTAACGTCGTCGAATAACTCACCATCTTATTTTGCGATAGAAGAAAGAATTAGGCTTAAGGATAAAATCCGACATATCAAATCAGTCCGAGAGCAAATCGATATATTGCTTGGCAGTTTTGAGCCTTTGTCAGATGAATGGAATGAAGTTCAAACCAAACTTCATAATCTTCCTAAAGGAATACTTCCTGAAGAAGATATTAGCAAAATAAGAGAGCTAGAACACATATTTCAGCAGCAACTTCAAGCGTATGGGTTTAATAGCTTAAGCATTAATAATATTAAAATCTCTGAATATTCATACTTCCCTGAACATGACGGATTTGAGTTGAGTTTTGGTGTCTCAGCGAGTGATTATATTAGAGTTATTTGGGCTTACTTATTAGGATTAATCGAAGTTTCTAGAAATCATGAAACTAATCACCTTGGCTTACTAATTTTAGATGAGCCACGCCAACAAAGCGCTCGTGAAGCTAGTATTGAGGCATTTTTAAGAAGAGCTAGTAATTCATTAAAATATAATCAACAGGTGATAGTTGCGACTAGTGAAAGTCGTGAAGTTCTTGATGCACACCTTAGATCTATTCCACATACACTCCACCGATTTGATGGAAGAATTATCGCTCCTATTTATTTTTGATGTTTGCGATCGCTTGTTACATTTAGCCAAAAGCGCGATCGCCGCATCACAAACCAAGCATTTGCTTAAAATTATTTAATGCGATCGCAATGATAATCTTGATATTTCATGGCTGCGCGATACGAGTGATGATCCTGAAGATGAGATGACCGAGCCAGAAGAAATTGCGGCGGCGATCGCGGGACATTTAAAAACTGCATTGGCAGCGATCGCGAGTTTTATGGAGGAGTTGGAAAATGTCAGCTAAAGACAAGTTTCACGATATTGTCAAAAGGGCTCTGATTAAAGATGGTTGGCAAATCACTGACGATCCTTTGTTTTTGAGAGTTGGAGGTATAGATTTTTTTATCGATCTTGGTGCAGACAATCTGTTAGCTGCTGAGATGAATGGCAGTAAAATCGCGATTGAGATAAAAAGTTTTATTAATACCTCTGCGATTACAGATTTTCATCTTGCTATCGGACAGTTTATCAACTATCGAACTGCTTTAAAATTAAAGGAGCCAGATCGAAAATTATTTCTTGCTATGCCAGAAATCGCCTATGATTCGCTATTTCAAAAAGAGTTCCCACAAATAATCGTTGACGAATATCAAATTGGATTATTGATTTATGATATTGAAAATGAGGTGATTGCGAAATGGATACCATAGATAAATCCGAGCAGTATCGCTCTATTGTGAAACAAGTTTTGACTGAGTACGCATCGTATAAGCCATCCTATGGCGATATTGAGGTGACAACAGTTTTTGATCGCGAGAGCGATCGCTATTTGGTGTTAGCGATCGGCTGGGATAATAAGCATCGGGTTTATGGATCTTCGATGCAGCTAGATATTAAAAATGGTAAGGTTTGGATTCAGGTAAATAATACTGAGCTAGATATTGGTCAAGAGCTAATCGATTTAGGTGTTGCTAGAGAAGATATTGTGATTGGCTTTCAGCCACCCTATATGCGTCAGTTCTCAGGATATGCGATCGCTTAATTAGGTGATTTATCTTGTCGTAATCGGTCTGTGGCAGAGAGTATTATCGAGCGCGAAATTTTGTATAGTTGTTTATAGACTTGGATAGGAGTTGGATGATGACAAATGCTAGCTTAGGATTACGCGATCGCCTTGCTGAAAAGCTAGACGATTTAGAGGCAGACACATTATCTTCTGTGATTGAGTTTGTTAATTTTTTGCTTTATAAGCAACGTATTAATCATAATCAGTCAAAGCCTAAAACTCTGGCAGACAGAACGGTGTTAGTTGAAGATTTAAGCCAGCTATTTACGCAAACACAAGCCCTTCATGCCGATCGCCCATTGACAGATGAGGAGCTAGCTGAAGAAATCGCGGCTTATCGTGGCGGTAAATAATCGTTTTTAATAGAGTATTAAGGTTTGGAGGTAGTGCAATGGCAACTTTTGAGTTAACTCAAGATAATATGTCTCCTTTGGAGTTAAAAAGGTTAGTAAATCAATTACCGATCGCTAATCGTTGGACTTTATTGAAGATTTTGGTGGATTCTTTGCAACCAAATATACAATTAGCATTAGTTGGTGAGACAAATGACCATCCACTAGCTAAGTTTTATGGTTGTATCGATGATGAAACTTTTATCAGACACCCGCAGCCACAACAATCAGAACGCGAACCGATAGAATGAAATTTTTATTAGATACAAATACTTGCATTGTTTATATGCGGGGCAAAAACTTAAATTTAAAACAGCGATTAGAATCTATTATAATTTCCGATATTTTTGTTTGTTCGGTTGTGAAAGCTGAAATGTTTTATGGCTCGTTGAAAAGTGCCAATCCTGAACGCAATTATAGACTTCAGCAAGAGTTTTTAGCTCAATTTATATCGTTAACTTTTGATGATTTGGCTGCATCTGTATTTGGGAATGTACGTGCTGCATTAGAAGCAAAAGGAACTCTTATCGGGGCTTATGATTTGCAAATTGCGGCGATCGCTTTGGCTAATGATTTAACTTTGGTAACTCATAATACTCGTGAGTTTATGCGTATTGATGGGTTGCGTCTTGAGGATTGGGAAGCGCCAATTCAAATCTGAAGTGCAACTATTTTTGATCTATTGAGTTTAAAAAGTGTGAGCCATGCAAGATCTCGCATGGCTCACAACTCATCGCGTAATCTAATAGAAATTCTATTAGAAATTTTTACACATATCAGCAAAGCTATACATAGTAGAGCTTTTAAAAAACAGGCTAGGGGGGACTCTAACCCACGACCGATCGCTTAGAAGGCGATTGCTCTATACAACTGAGCTACTAGCCCAAACAAATTCACAGCTTTATATAATACAACAAAAGTTGGCTTTTTGGTGACTTTTTGGAAAAGCTCGCCGAAATTAAGTGTGGCAAGATATCAGTTGATTGGTTCTTTGGTTTTAAACTGCATCTGCTGGTTTAATGAACTACCCCACCCTGCTACGCGAGGATGGGGTTTCTAAATTCCCATCGAGCAAGGAGTGTTTTTTACGCTTCGCCGAGCCAAGTTGCGCCATCCCGCCACAATGCGTAGGGGATGGAGTAGAGCATGGCTCTCCACGTTTGACGATGCTCGTTCCAAACACCGTAGAATCATATAAAACCCAGTTGAGCATGACTTGCGCCGCCGCCACATCTCGATCTGCTGTGTAACCACATTGCAAACAAGTATGCACACGCTCACTGAGTTCTTTTTTTTGCTGATGACCGCAATTAGGGCAAGTTTGAGAAGGTTTTACCTTCTGAGTTGGAATCTCAATATATTGCCCACCCGCTTCAGTAACCTTGTACTTAATCGCCGATTTAAGCATACCGATCCCAACGTCAAGCATGTTGCGGTTTAACCCAGTCTTCTGAGCCTTACGCTTACTACCTTTTTTCGCCTTGCGAGTCATATTTTTGATGGTCAATTTCTCAGTTGCAATTAGGCTATTACCGCGAACTATATTGCTAGAAATTTGATGCATCCAGTCTTGTCGTTGCCGAGCTACTTTTCGAGTAAGTTTTGACACTTTTCTTTGCGCTTTATTCCACCCCTTAGAAGCTTTAATTTTCTTTTTACGCTCAGGGCGGTGCTTTCTGCGTTTTTCTTTATTGGCTTTTTTGATGTCCTTAGCTGCTTTTGCCAAGAATTTAGGAGCGTCAATAATTGTGCCATCACTCATCGCAACAGCGTGGGTAACACCAAAATCTAAGCCAATCGCACCGTCACCAGTTTCACGCACTACCTCACAATTTACCGTGATTGATGCGTACCACTTACCATGACGATTCAGGATAGTGCAAGTAGTAGGAAGTCCCCACTGCCTTGCTAGCCCGCGCATCTGAATCTTGCCAAGGTTAGACAGATCTAAATAGCCGTTTACTCCATCGGTTAAGGCTGCCCATCCTGATTTCGCAGGATAAGTCCAGCCTGAATAATGGCGAATTGACTTGAATTTGGGATAACCACCTTTACCAGTAAAGAAGCGCTGATATGCAAAATCAACACGTTTCAACGTTGCTTGCAGTGCTTGAGAGCCAAGTTCTTTGTACTCTGTCCACACCTTTTTAAATTCTGGCAAGCGGTTCTGTTGGTCAAAATAGTTAACCGACACACCTTCTTTCTGATAGCTGTCTCTACGATCCGCAAGTGCAGAATTATAAAGATAGCCGTGCAATCTTCGCCACGCATAAAGAGTTTTCTCTTGTGCGCGAGTTGGATATAGGCGGAAAGTAGTGCGTCGTGTTACCATACTAATATTATACAGCAAATACATGAATTATGGCGAAAATTACTAAAATAACTTTCAACCTTCCAGTCATCGAAGATGACCTGCTAAAGAGATATTGCGAGATCACAGGCATGAATAAAACTGTTGTTTTGAGAGAGTTTATTCGCTCTCTAGAAACAAGACTACAAAGTGAATCTGCTACCAAAGAGCATTGATTCGAGAATCGCTCAATTTATTTTCTGGTCGCTTTCATCCCCTCCCTGCTTTCGCAGGGCGGCGAGGAAGGGGAATTTCGCTCCGTCTGTTAAAAACTGAAGAGCGTGCCTATCACCTCGATCATTTCCTAGTTTCAGATAGCCTTACTATTGCTTTTGTCAGTAAATAATCAACCATAAAAAAGGGGACGCAAAGCGTCTCCTTTTTTATGGTTGATATTCTGGTTTTTCATGCTCAACTACAAACACATTGGAATAGAGATGCGCCACAATCTCCTGTCCTTGCTGTGTCAGCGACAAATAATACAAAGCATCTTTAACAAATGGATACACATTTGTCCAATAGAACTTGGGATAATTGCGACGTAAATCGCCAGGATGAGCATATCCGAGCGCATCATTTACCCCAGTTTCTTCAAATTCATAGAATAAAGCGCCTATTTTTTTGAGATAGCGCGGATCGCTGAGTTGTCCGATCAAGTCTGCCGATCGCACTAATCCCGCAAAATGAGTTGTGTCTTGATGATCGCCAGTTTTTGGAACAGGAAATCTGGTTAGCTCAATATTGCGGCAAATTTTTTCCGCTTTAATCAAAGAATGATTAGCAAAGCGCTGATTCACAAATAGCTTGGCGCGATCGACATGGTAGGGAGTTAGTCCCGCATCAGAAGCACCTGCGGGTAACTCGACCATCGTGTCACTGATACCAGTAGCAAACTTACCATTGCCATCTTGCAAACAAACCCCTTTGACATAGCCAATATCATGACAAACGAGAGAAATGATGAAATGCAACCAATCTTCAGGAGAAACACGCCCTTCGCGAATATGTTTGCCGCGTAAGATTTCTTGACCAACTAGCGTTACTAAGATCGTATGTTCAACGTTGTGGTAGAGCGCATCACTATTGGCAATATTTTCCAAAGCCATACTGCCAGCCCAACCAATAATGTCTTCATAATCATGCATATAGCCGCCGTAGGTACGGCGATACCCTATCTTTAGTTGTTCAACAAAATTACCAATCAACAGTTCAGTTGCATTAAACATAAATCTTCATCTACTTATGACCAAAATCTACCTAAATGATAAACCCAACTTTTGCTTTTGAAGCGATCGCCAATAAAATTGCCAGCACAAGACAGTCTAAAATTTTTATGTTGAAGCAAAAAATACTATAAAAATACTATATGAAATCTGGTTA
>JAJAZG010000117.1 GCA_026785865.1 Pseudanabaena sp. CAN_BIN31 | reverse complement strand
CACTTCCCTTCAGTTTCTCTGCTGTCTTTTTATACAGCCTTTTCGCTTCGTCTCTTACTTCAATCATTCCTATTTCCTTTCTCTAGTTTCTGCAATTATATCCTAATTAATGGATCTATTATTTCTTGGTAAACCCTAAAAGTATTTGTACCTTCAAGAGCAATGAAGTGTACATCTTGCTTTAGTTCGAGTCCTTGCATTCCGCCCTGTGCGATCGCCATCAAATAATTATCGGTTCCTTCGATTTGAGCCGAGACTCCAAATAAATGCTGATCGCCAATATTAGAAACCCAAGGTAATGTGCCATTGAGAATATAGCCACCATCACAGGGAGTAGCCATAATTTTAATTTTTTCGATGCCCGCAAAATGCTTCATTGGATTAGATAACCCTGTACCCGCTAAAAGCTTGCCTGAAGCGACCTGTGGCAAAATCTGTTCGCGTAAAAAAGAATTATCAGTATTTTGTAAGTACCACGAACAGGCATTGTGACACCAAGCCATAAATCCTGTACTTAGGCAAGTTTCAGAAACAACTTCGATCGCTTTTAATGCAGGAAGTAGACCTCGACCAGTGCCGCCATGCTCAACGCTCACAATCTGACCATAAGCACCAAGTTCACCAATATTTCGCAAGAATTCTTCTGGATACATTCCTTGCTGATCGATTTTGGCGACGTTAGGTATTAATTTTTTTGCGATCGCCTCTTTTAAGCTCTGCATCAATGATTCATCAGTGAGTAGCTTACCTTGAGATTGCTTGGGTCTGGAGTCACTAACCTGCATTATTTCTTTCTCTCTATCTTTATGAATTTTGTATTACTGGCTGATGTTAAGCAGAGCGAGAATTTGACCTCATCCCCTTCTTGCGCAGGAGAGAAAAACTCAGTTATTTTCTTGTTCCCCTCTCCTGCGGGAGCTACGGTGTACACACAAGTCCTACCTGTCTACGTTTTATGATTTAGATCCCCCTCAATCCCCCTTAAAAAGGGGGAAGAATATCTTCTCCCCCCTTTTTAAGGGGGGCTGGGGGGGATCTTTAGAATCTAACAACATCACTGATAACTTGTGTGTACACGGTAGCCTGCGGGAGAGGGGCTAGGGGTGAGGGTCTTACCTCACATTTTAAGCTAACGAAACTTCCATATCTACAGGATTACGGAAAGTGTTAGCAACTGGTGACCAATGGTTAGCATGTTCGAGCAGTTCGGCTAGCTCTTCTTTAGTTGCATCAGACTCAATATCTACCTTCACACGCACAGCGCTAATTCCTAAACGCTTCTTAGTTAGATCGCCAATACCCCAAACACCTGTGATATTGATATCACCTTCGAGATATAGCTCTAGTTTCGAGAGTGTAATTCCGCGCATGATTGCGTTGGCATGAATACCAACCGATAAACAAGAACCAAGACAAGCTAATAGCGCTTCTGAAGGATTAGGGGCAGTATCTTGTCCTAATAGGGTTGGGGGTTCATCAATGACATGCTCTGGTAAATTTCGCACGTAAGTTAGATTGCGAAATTGTCCTTCACAAACTGTCTTTACTTTCAATGTACCAATAACATTGGGGTTAGATTGCGCTTTTGCAGCAAGAGCTTCTAGTCCTTCTTTACTGACAGGACGCAATGGTGTAACTACAGATGTATTAATAGTGGTGGTCATGTTTTAAATATTTATAATTGTTTGTTCAAGTAAATAGAACGATTTATACAATTGAATACTACACAATCTATCTAAAATTCTGTATAAGTAATCACATTTAATTTGGCTATGCTTATACAAACGCCAAACATGGGTGCTTTTCATATTGCTATCGTGTACACACAAGTCTCAAAAACCCCCTTTAATTCCCCCTTGCAAAGGGGGAAAACCAGAGACCTTGTCCCCCCCCTTTGCAAGGGGAGGGGTTTTGACAACTTGTGTGTACACAGTAGACTCATATTGAGGGGTAGTTTTTAGGCTATTTTTTAAATATGAATAAAAATTCATATAAACAAACTATCATGTGAGGTATGTTAACCAGTC
The DNA here is from genome assembly GCA_026785865.1 of Pseudanabaena sp. CAN_BIN31. Classification (GTDB taxonomy): domain Bacteria; phylum Cyanobacteriota; class Cyanobacteriia; order Pseudanabaenales; family Pseudanabaenaceae; genus Pseudanabaena. Next base: position 8,219 of record JAJAZG010000117.1, on the reverse strand, counting down.
TATTATTTACCGAGGGCATTTCGCTATGATGACTTCCCAAAATTTGACTCAACCAATGCAAAATCTTTGCGCTCACAAATTAAGAGTTTTAGCAGATCCTACTCGACTATCGGTTTTGGAATTATTAAGAGAACGACCAAGACATGTTGGCGAAATTAATACGGTTTTGCAATTGGAACAAAGTTTGTTATCTCATCACTTAAAGATACTGCGTAATGAAGGGTTTGTAAGTTCTATCCGTGATGGCAAAGCAGTTCTTTATCATCTTGCCTCGGATGTGCGGCTTCAAAATGGAGCTAAGGGAATTAATTTAGGTTGCTGTGTTCTTTCTTTTTCAAATCCATGAAATATATAAAATTATTAGTACCGATCGCCATCAGCATAATGACAGCAATCGCTGTTCAATCCTGTTCTAGTCCATCTAAAACACAATCGAAATCAGCAGCATCTACGAATGCGTTAGCAGGCAAATTAGTACTAACAGGATCGAGTACGGTCGCACCTTTGCTTTCAGAAATTGGTAAACGCTACGAGTTAAAACATTCAGGAGTCAGGATCGATGTCCAGTCAGGCGGATCTTCGCGGGGCATTGCCGATACTCGTCAAGATGTCGCGGATATTGGTATGGTATCGAGGAGTCTGAAAGAAAATGAGAAAGACTTGCAATCATTCACTGTAGCCAGAGATGGAATTTCGGTAATTCTACATAAAGAAAATCCGATCCCGACTTTGAGTAATCAGCAGATTGTCGATATCTACACCAAAAAAACTACTAATTGGAATCAAGTTGGTGGTAAAGATGCACTGATTACCGTAGTGAATAAAGCTGAAGGTCGCTCAACATTAGAATTATTTGCTCAATTTTTTAAGCTAAAAATCACTGATATTAAAGCTGATGTGGTAATAGGTGATAACGAACAGGGAATTAAAACAGTCGTAGGTAATCCTAATGCGATCGGTTATGTGTCAGTTGGTTCGGCAGAATTTAGCGCTAATAATGGTACGCCGATTAAATTACTGCCTACAAACGGTGTAACTGCAACGATCTCGAATATCTCTAACCAAACATTTCCGATTTCTCGTCCCCTTAACCTAGTGACTAAAACCACGCCCACTGAACTTCAAAAAGACTTTATTGATTTTGCCCGATCTCAGGAGGTATATGACATTGTTAAAGCCCAATATTTTGTTCCAATTCAACCGTGAGCAAGCCTTCGTTTGGGGACTACGGAGTTTGGCAGTTCTATCGGGAGCGATCGTGCTACTGATTTTTGGCTTTCTTCTTTGGGAAGCAATGCCATTGCTAAACAAGATTGGATTGCCGCGCTTTTTTCATGATGCTTCTTGGCATCCTACTAGTCAGGAGTTTAATCTGTCGCCTATGCTGTGGGGAACGATGCTAGTAATGTTTGGAGCAGTTAGTTTAGCCACTCCCCTTGGCATTTTGTCAGCAGTTTTTATGCAGTACTATGCCTCACCGATGATTGCTCAGATTTATCGACGGTTGATCGAGTTATTAGCGGGTATCCCGTCGGTAGTATATGGATTTTGGGGGCTAGTGGTTTTAGTTCCTTTGATTGGTAAACTACATCCTCCCGGCGCTAGTTTGTTGGCAGGAATCTTGATTTTGACGCTGATGATTTTGCCGACGATTGCTCTTGTGGCGGAGGCAAGTTTTGCGAATGTACCATCAGCTTATTTGCGAGGAGCAGTGGCTCTCGGCTTAGGTCGTTGGGCGATGATTCGGGGAGTGATTTTTCCTGCGGCGAAGTCGGGACTAATCACAGGTGTGATCTTAGAAACAGGTCGGGCAATCGGTGAGACGATGGCGGTATTGATGGTTTGCGGCAATGTTGTCCAAGTTCCTAATAATCTATTTGCGCCTGTAAGAACCCTGACTGCAAATATTGCCTTAGAGATGGCTTATGCGGTAGACGATCATCGTGCGGCGCTATTTGTAAGTGGTTTGGTGCTAATGGCTTTGATTTTAGGTTTGGTAGCGATCGCTGAGGTAATACGTGAATAGTCAATATAGCGATCGCGTTATGACAATCTTGATTTGGTTAGTAGCGAGTTTAGTGATAGGAGCTTTGTTCTGGTTGTTGAGTGATATTTTGCAGCATGGATTGGGTCAGCTTAATTGGCAATTTTTAACTACCACTCCTCGAAATGCAGGACGTGAGGGTGGAATTGCCCCAATTCTTATATCCACGGCTTTAATTATCCTTGTGTGCTTAGGAGTTTCTTTCCCATTGGGTGTGGGGACGGCGATTTTGTTAGCGGAGTTTAGTTCCCAATCAAGTGTTTTTAGTCGCTTGGTACGATTGAGCTTAGATGTTCTAGCAGGTGTACCATCGATCGCCTTTGGACTATTCGGTAACGCCTTTTTCAGTAAAACCTTGGGGTTAGGGTTTTCGATTTTATCAGGTGGGCTGACCCTTGCTTGCATGGTTTTACCGATCTTGATTCGTTCTACACAGGAGGGATTAAGGTCAGCACCAGAAGACTATCGCCGTTCGGGAGCCGCTTTAGGTTTATCGCGTACCGCCATACTATGGAAATTGCTTTTGCCTGCGGCGATGCCTGCGCTAGTAGTCGGGATCTTGTTGGGTTTAGGTCGGGCGATCGCAGAAACTGCGGCTTTGATTTTTACCAGTGGCTATGTGGATCGAATGCCATCTTCTCTACTTGATTCGGGGCGAGCGCTATCGGTGCATATTTTCGATCTTGCGATGAATATTTCAGGTGGCGAATCCCATGCTTATGCTTCAGCACTAACTTTAGTGATCATTCTAGTCGTGATCAACAGCATTATCTCTTGGCTTGGTGAATGGTTTCGCCGCGATCGCCTGCAACTTCTCTAACTTATCTTCTACATATGTCCATGTCCCTAGCCATCAATCTCACTGTAGTTCAAATCCAAGATCTTAGTCTCTATTATGCTGAAAAAGCTGCTTTCCAAAATATTAATTTGGCAATCCCTAAACATAGCATTACGGCATTAATTGGTCCTTCAGGATGTGGGAAAACCAGCTTTCTTAATTGTCTAAATCGTTTAATTGAACTAACTCCCAAAACCAAAATAACTGGACAAATCCTTTTAGAGAGTAAGGACATCCAAACTATGAATGTGGTTGATCTCCGCCGCCGTGTGGGAATGTTGTTTCAAAAACCGAACCCCTTTCCATTGTCAATCATCAAAAATCTAGAGTTTCCCCTCCGCGAACATGGCATCAAACAGCGCGATCGCCTAGACCAAATTATTGAAGAAAGCTTGCGGCAAGTGGGTCTATGGGAAGAAGTCAAAGATCGCCTAAAAACTCCTGCACTATCCCTTTCGGGTGGTCAACAGCAGCGTCTTTGTCTTGCCCGTGCGATCGCCTTACAGCCCGAAATATTATTAATGGATGAACCATGTAGCGCCCTTGATCCTATCTCTAGCGAAATAGTGGAAGATTTAATCATCCGTCTGCGTAATCACTACACTCTAATCATTGTTACCCATAATCTTGCTCAAGCCCATCGTATCGCCGATCAAGTTGCACTATTTTGGGTGCAAAATGGAGCAGGATCATTGATCGAGTCGGGTACAACTGCTCAGGTATTTGAGCGACCTCAACATCCGCTTACCCAAGCTTATATTAATGGACGCAAAGGTTAAAAAGACAGAAGCTTTATGTAACTGATGTTACGCAGACAGAAAAGCTGCCCTCACCCCCCAGCCCCCTCTCCCTAGGGGCGAGGGGGAGTAAGATGTAAATATTCTCTTGTTCCCCTCTCCCTCAGGGAGAGGGGCTAGGGGTGAGGGTCTTGGAAACTTCTGCGTAAGATGAGTTATGTAATATCCATCTCGCATTCATCTAGCACTCACTCAGAATATGACAAGCTAATTGCGTAATGTAGCTATACCTAAACATCTGTGAGGGGCGATCGCATTCTCATCATATTTTTACCTGTGATCGAGAAGTTGCGATCGCCATAGTTATCTACCCCTGCTTATTTTCTTTAAGCATTTTTTTATACTCTTGATCTGCCAAATCCTCCTCAGTAGTGTAAGCAAGATTATTTTGATCGATGACCTCTTGCTTGGTGGCAAAGGTACGCGCAAAATCTAGCTTTTCGCGAAGAGTTGTCGATGGCTTTTGCAATTTTTCTGCATTGATGAACCGTTTTTGGTTGCGATCGCCGATCCCGCGATTCAAATATTTCAAGACAAAATAGCGCACCGCAGGGGTGGATAGGAATAACACGGCATAGCCAAGCAAAAAGCCCATAGATGCGTTAACTAAACCCAAAAATCCGCCTGAATTTAATGTGGTCGCTAGTCTAGGATTTTGAAGTAAGTTGCTTAGCACTAATGCTGAAACTAGATAAAAAACGCCTAAACCAATCGATAGAGCAATCTTGCCTTGAGGAGCTTGGCTAAATTTCCAGATTTTTTCTTGTAAATAAGCACTGCTAGTTTTAGCTTTGCGCTCAGAGGCAACTTTTTGCAGCTCTGGGAATTTATAGGCAAGGGTTCCAGCGTCGCTGACTTCGGGAAAACCGTTGAATTTTGACAATACGGGAATCACAAAATATTCGTCACCCTCTAGACGGCTAGTTTCATCGAGGTATGGCGCAATTTGCTCAGCGATGACAACGCCATTATGACTGCGGATCATCGAGGCGATCTCGCGCCAACGGCGTTCATCTAGATCGGCGTTGGGGTTGCCATCGCCAAACAAAAATGAAAATACACTTTCTAAAAAGTTCATTTCATTGGGATCACGCTGGCGCAATCGTTGCGGCTCGTAATAGTCGGGCGCAAACATGATGAATGGGTTGCCGAAGGGATTGCCCCAACCGCCTAAGAAGAAAAATCCACCACCGCCGCGATTGTCGCTACGGCGATCGTCGCGATCGTTATCACTTTTTTGACTATTCAAGGCGATTGTGGCGGCAATGATGCCAAGTACCACAATCAAAATTGAGGCAACTAGCAAAATGCCAAAAGAAATACGAATCGCGTAAAACGCCCATTTCCATACGCCTTTGAGCGACTCTTTGACTTGTAGCCAAAATGAACGACTGACAAGGATTTGCCGAAAATCTGGTGCAAACTTATAAGCAACTTCGCCCGACTCGGCAACTTGGATATTGCCACCCGTCTCCGAAGCAAGCGCTAAGATTTCGCGTTGTGCTGTATTTAGATCAAGTCCAGACTGTGCCGCCACATCGCCTATCGTGACTCGATAGTTGAGTTTTTCGACGGCTTCCATCACTGCTGTACGCGGAGCCATATGCTTTCTCTTATCGAACTTCTAAGACTATTATGATGGAATATGATGGAAATAGTTAACAACTAGCGCATAAGCAGTTTTAGGATATTTATCATGCAGCAAGAACCAACGCGATCGCCTGCAAATCTAGATTTCACTTCGGGGGACGATGACTCGGATTTTGGGTTAACACCTGAACAGGAAGCCGCCATGCTGGCTGAATATGGCGATGGTGATGACTCACAGTACGATCTTCAAGATCCTGATGCTGAAACCGAGCAAAAACAAGGTTTGACTCAAGAACCTAAACCAACTGATGGGTTCAGACATTTTCGTAATCATTACATTGGCAATATGGATCTATTTGCCGATAAACAAACGGTGATGAAATATTTGGATGCTCATCAGGGCTGGTTTAAGCGTTGCGCTCATCCGTTTAAAGCTGATGCGATCGGCGAAACTGGCTATGCGATGGGAATTGGTCAAGTCGGAGCCTTGAGTTTTAAAGTTGATGCAAGGGTGGGGCTAAATTTGCTGCCGCCCGATGAGAATTGTGTTTATGCAATTGTGACGATTCCCATTCCCGATCAAGAGCCACAGAAATATGAGGTGGATTTTCAAGCGGAGATGCGCTTAGAGGAGAAAACTTTGGAATTAAGAGCAGGTGAAAAATTAGGAGGTGATCCATTAATCACTGCTATTGAATGGGATTTGCATCTCACGGTTTCACTCCATTTTCCTGGCTATGTCAAAAAAATGGGCACGGATTTGATTCAAAAAACAGGTGATAGTGTGCTCGGCTTTATTGTGCAACGTGTTTCTAAAAGCTTGACTGCGAAAGTGCAAGATGACTTCCATAAGACGCACGGAATCAAAGTTCCTAAACAGGTTAAATTGAGAAGATGATTTATACCTTTGCGATTTTACTTGCGCCTGCTCCAGAAGATTTGCCGTTGGGACTTACGGGTAAGCCAATTCAATATTTGCAGTCCGATCGCCTGATTGCGGCGATCGAGCCTGATGTGGATATCGAAGCGCTGAAACTTTTGCCAGAGCAATCACTTATGCAAGCGATCGTGCATCATGATCGCCTAATTTGTGATTTATTCAACGATCGCACTTTATTACCCTTGCGATTCGGGACGGCGTTTGTTTCTATTGAAGCTTTAGAAACTTATTTAGAAGCAGAATCCGAAAAGTTATTCGCAAGTTTAGAGAGACTAGATGGCTATGCCGAGTTTTTGATTACGGGATCGGCGATCGCGTCAAAAGTGGAAGCGGCGGCGAACCTTAAGGGCAAAGATTATCTCCTCGCTAAGCGATCGCAATATCTACAACAAGAACAATGGCGATCGCAATTACAAGAGGAGGTCATCACTTATCGACAAGTCATAACTGACAACTTAAATTCTGAAATCTATAAACCTGAATTTCAACATGTCGAAACTCAAGGCTCAGAGGATGTGCGCGTTTATGCATTGTTGCCGCGATCGCAGGTTGAGCAATTACAAATAACCTTGCGATCGTGGGAAGCGGAACATTCCCATTGGCAGATCGCTTGGAGTCAAGCTTTACCGCCCTATCATTTTTTGAATTAAAATCGGTTTAATAGTCAATACTTCACAAATTCATGTCTTTTGCCACCACTGCCTCACCCACGCATACTAATTTTCAGATTCGCGGCGATATTCTCGAACTGCAACCTAGCCTCGTCCAGTGGCGTAGGGATTTCCATCGCTTTCCTGAATTGGGTTTTCAAGAACGGCGCACATCGACCGCGATCGCCGAAAAATTAACTGCGTGGGGTATTCCTCATCAAACAGCGATCGCCAAAACAGGCATTGTCGCCACAATTACTGGCAAAAAACAGAGTACACACAACAAAGTTTTAGCCATCCGTGCTGATATGGATGCGTTACCGATTCAAGAAGAAAATATCGTTAGTTATAAATCGCAAATTGACGGGCTGATGCACGCCTGCGGTCATGATGGACATACAGCGATCGCGATCGGTACGGCACGATATCTCTGGGAACATCGCGAAGACTTTAGTGGAACTGTGAAAATTATTTTTCAGCCAGCCGAAGAAGGCCCAGGTGGCGCAAAACCAATGATCGAGGCGGGAGTATTAGAAAATCCGAAAGTTGATGCACTGATCGGTCTACATCTGTGGAATAGTCTGCCCCTTGGCACGGTCGGTGTGCGATCAGGAGCATTAATGGCAGCAACGGACTATTTCCATTGCAAAATTATCGGACGCGGTGGACATGGTGCGCTTCCCCATCAAACGATTGATTCAATTTTGGTGGCTTCTCAAGTAGTAAATACCATTCATTCCATTGTCTCCCGCAATGTCAGCCCACTCGAATCTGCCGTAATTAGCATCGGTGAATTTCATGCTGGTTCGGCTACCAACGTCATTGCTAATTCAGCGCGAATTAGTGGCACGGTGCGGTTTTTCAATCCTGAAGTTGGCGCAAAATTAATATCGCGTTTGGAAGAGGCGATCGCTGGTGTATGTGCGGCACATGGTGCGAGTTACGAATTGAAATACACCAAGCTCTATCCACCTGTGATTAACGATCGCGCGATCGCAGAGTTAGTTCGCTCGGTTGCCGAAACCGTAATCGAAACTCCCGCAGGAATCGTTCCTGAATGTCAAACGATGGGCGGTGAGGATGTATCTTTCTTTTTGGAAACTGTGGCAGGTTGTTATTTCTTCCTCGGTTCTGCTAATCCTGACAAGGGGCTAGCCTATCCACACCATCATCCTCGATTCAATTTTGATGAAGTGGCTCTGGCGACGGGTGTAGAAATCTTCACTCGTTGTGTTGAGAAGTTTTTGGGCTAGATTTTAAAAAGAAAATTTACGAAATGAGTGCGAAGCTATTAGCAAATTGCTCAAAGGCTGTGGAACTATTGGGATTGCCCTTAGAATCAGGTTGATATGAATCAGGT
>JAJAZG010000116.1 GCA_026785865.1 Pseudanabaena sp. CAN_BIN31 | reverse complement strand
GGTCTAGTCGTCAGTGCGGTCGGGCATCTCGACAAAGCCGTAGCTGCCTATGCCGAACTTTCGCAAACTTCGCTCTGTTTTCCAACCGACACATCACAAATACATTCTTGTTTATTAGGTGGTTTAGTTTGGGATGTGCATGACATTTTGCCTGACAACCAATTCCCTGCAATCTTACTCAAAGCGATGTTTGGTTTTCGCGATCGCCTATTTCTTGGGCAAGCGATCGGCTACTTCACTTTCCTAACCTCTGCGGGGTTTCTATACTTTCAGCAGATTAACAAGAGTAATAATACACCCGTTCTAAGTAAATAGTCATCAAAGCTCAGCTACAGCTTTGATGAAATAAAAAAGGCGGCGCATTGCACCGCTTTTTTTACTAGGAATTATTAGCTGTGAGATTTAAAGCGATCGCGTCTTTAATACGCTGAATCACAAAATCTTTATCTAAATAAGAAAGCAAACTTCCCGCTTTTGGGCCACGCTCCTTATTTAAAAAAGTGTAATAAACCGCCGCAAAAGCACTCTTTTGAGAAATCTCAAGTTGCTTAGAAGTTCTAAACAGCAGATTTTGCAGTTCTTCACCTTCCCAATTAACATCTGCTTTGAGATTAGTTACCAGTATCTCAAAATAATTTACTTGCTCAGTGGTCAAGTTGTGAGCCTTGTCGGGCATCGAGTCCAGATAAAGCACCAGTTTCTCTTCTTCATCGGCATAGTCTTGTAGCCATGCTTTGCCAACTCTGATGCGATCGCGTACTACTTCCCAGTCGCGATCGCTGAGTGGATTTGAACTCCTTGCCACAATTTCCGCTTCAAGATCGAGGTGCGGAATTTGCAATAGCGAAATCAAAACTTGAAAGTCAAATGGATGATATGTCTTGACTTCCTTCTCATCATTCAGTTGTGAGTACAACAAAGCAGGGGATGGCTGAGCAATATCTCCTAGCGAAAACATAGGATCACTTGGCTTACGCTTTTGCGTTGGGGGGTTTAAGATCCTATCAAGAATCTCTTCTTCGGTAGGTAGTGGTTGCAGATATATTTCATGACATTTAATTAAACGATCGTAGTCATCAAATAAACGTGCAATTGTATCGTAATTAGGAGAGAAATTAATCACACTGCGAGGCTGTGTCCGCAACATCAAGAAGCGTAATAACTCAGGTGGTAGCAGTGCTGCGATTTCTTTAGCACTAGAACCAACACCTTTAGAAGAACTCATCTTAGTTCCATTCACCAAAATAAATTCATAGGGCGCATGAGTTGGCGGATTCTTCTTTAAGACTTTGCGACAAATAGAATTTGCGACATCGCGAGAACCGCCTTTTTGAGAATGGTCTTTACCAGCTAGTTCAATCGATACGCCGACAACTTCCCACTTAGCGACCCATTCCACCTTCCAAGGCAATTTGCCATTGCCATCAAAGGGCGATACCCAACCTGTATGACCGCAGCCTTTGACATATTCCATCGCGTTGGGCTGACAAGTATAAAACACTTTGCCATCTTGGTAGTCAGTCACAACCGTAGTCGCGATCTTGCCGCAATTTTCGCAAATGGTCTGGAAAGGATACCAATTGGAAGGGCGATCGGCTTTGCTGATTTCTTTGTAAGCTTCGCGCACGAGGTGAGCATTATTTAAAAACAAATCAATATATTGATTCATCTTGCCAGAACGATAGAGATCGCGCAGGTAATAAATTTCGGGACGGACACCTAAATGCTCAAATACTTCCAGAAATTCACCCATGAAGTATTTCGCATAGTCGGTGGCTGTGGCTTCAGGTGAAGGCACATTGCAAAGCGGCTGCCCCAGATAGGGCGAAAATTTAGCTTGGTCTAAATAGTGGGGTACGGTGTCCAGTGCGTCATAATCATCAACGCCGTAGGTAAAGGTGACGGATTTACCTGCGTGTTTGAGGGCGCGATAAATGGCATCGTGAATTACAACCCCGCGCAGTGAGCCAACATGAACGCGCCCAGAGGGGGTTTTAGAATCGTTAACTATAATGCGATCGCCGCTTGCATCTGCTGCAAATTTATCCGCCCAAAACATAGTGGTAATTATCCGAAAGTCTTTCAAAAGTTAAGTTTAGCGTTTGAACTTGTTTGTTTAAACAATTTCTCGTCCTAATCAGTCTAGCAGCAATGAAAATAGCTGGAGCTAAGCTGATGTGCCTTTAAGTTGAAAGATGATTGTGCCGCGCTTCGGGCGGCACAATCATCTTCTGGTTTTCAATATGCATTTTAAATGCCGATCAGCTTAATGTTAAACTTTAAATCACAAAGAGGAGTCAGGAAAATATATGGTATACACCCCTTTGATTGGTTTCACTTTATTTGTCATCCTGTTCATCGGAGCAGCGTTTACCCTAAGTTATTTCTGGTGGGCCGATCGCTACAAAACGCCAGAAGTCATCGCGGCGGAAGTGATGCAGTTTTCTGAAAAACTTACCAGCAGATTGTCAATTTTTGCTGTTGGGATGCTTGCCTTTAGCATTACGCTAATATTTCTAAATTCTTTGCCCAAATAATAAAAAAGGCTTGCGATGCAAGCCTTTTTTATTTTATAAAAACCCCACCGCCCCACCGAGCAACACAATAATTGTCGTAATCGCTAAGGGGTGCATAAATAAAGCCCAAATATTGGGAATTTTGATTCCTTCACAAAGTGGAAATACGAAATTGGCGATCGCGGCATTAATCGCTAAAAAGCAAAAAGCCCAGAGAGGAACAAATCGCAAATTTAGCCCAACTAAAGCAATCCAAACAAATATATTCGCGATCGCCACAATACCAACGCCCTGAACCCAAGCTTTCCCAGATTCAATCGGGCGATTTGGTGACATCCATACCAGTCCCATCCATGTTAGTGCTGCCAATAAACCACAGGCGATCGCATCATAAAAAAAGCGCATATATTTCACATCTCGCTAATTAGTTAAGATTTTGAAAGGCGGCGAAAGGAAGTGCGGCAGCGATCGCCTTGGGCATCGCCCCAACTAAAGCCTTAACCGCCATATCCCATAACTTCGCAGGTTCGAGATCTGCGCCGAGCATTTTCCAGATTCGCATAATTTCCTCAGTATGGAGGCGATTATCTTCAGTGAGCGCTAGCAAAATACGGCGGCGGATGTATGCGCCATCTTTAGAAGTTAGGAACTTGAAGCCGATAGTTGCTGTGGGCATGATGTCAAATTCACCGTCAGACTTGGCGATCGCCAATAAATTCTCTAATCTAGCCCATTGGAACTTCTCATCTTTAAAAAGAACTTCCAATAATCTTGACCGCAAGCTATCGGATTCATCAGTGAGTAAGCGTCTTGCCACATAGGGAAAGGCAACCTGCACAATTTGAAATTCGGGATTAAGGCTAAGGGCAACACCTTCTTGAGTAATCACAGAACGAATGATTAGCGCAAACTTGGCGGGTAGGCAGAAAGGATAATCGTACATCACCTTAGAGAAGCGATCGGTCACAACTTTAAAATTGAAGTCCTTCACCTTCTCGGACATGATATCGCCTAGCACTGATTCGAGAGCATTCACAATTGGCTTCATCTCGATATCTGGCTGCAAGAACCCAAGTCTCACATAGTCTTGACCAAGTTCGTCATAATCCTTATTCAGCAAATGTACAACTGAATCAACAATTTGCTCTTTGGTAGTGAGATCTAATTGATCCATCATTCCGAAGTCGATGTATGCCATCTTGCCATCGTAGGTAGCAAAGAGATTTCCAGGGTGCGGATCGGCATGAAAAAAACCAAATTCGAGAAGTTGGCGTAAACCAGACATAACCCCAATGCGGACAAGATTATCGGTATTAAGTCCCGCCGATTTAATCTGTTCGATTTGAGTGAGCTTGATGCCATTTATCCATTCTAAAGTCAGGACTTTATGGGTGCTGTACTGACGATAAATCGATGGAACTTTGACATCAGGATCGTTCTTAAAATAACCAGCGAAGCGCTCCGCGTTAGTAGCTTCGTGAACATAGTCGATTTCTTCAAATAGTTTCAAACCGAACTCATCCACGATCGCGCCCAAACTGTTACCAAGATTAAGCGGTAACAATGGCCCTAGCCAGCCAGCAATCCCACGCATGATGTAAAGATCGAGGGTCAACGTCGGAACTAAGGTGGGGCGCTGCACCTTCACCGCCACTTCTTCGCCAGAATACAAAGTTGCTTTGTAAACCTGACCTAAACTTGCCGCCGCAACTGGGTTTTCAGAAATAGTTTGGTAAACCTGATTAATGGGCTTGCCTAGCTCAAACTCAATGATCGCAAAGGCTTGCGCGTTAGGAAATGGTGGCAACTGATCTTGAAGTTTGGTTAGCTCTTCTAAAAAGTCCACACGAACTAAGTCGGGACGGGTGGATAGAGCCTGTCCAACTTTGATATAGGTTGGCCCCAGCACCGTAATAATCCG
>JAJAZG010000115.1 GCA_026785865.1 Pseudanabaena sp. CAN_BIN31 | reverse complement strand
GGGTTCTATGACAGCGCAAAACACTATATTCTGAATTTAGTAAATATAGCGATCGCCAATCTTATTAGGATATAGAACCCAAAAGAGGCTAGCGGCGTTCCGCGCCGCTAACCTCTCTTGGGTTTGAATTTGTCCTGATATAAGTGGCGATCGCTACACTATAAAAACCAATTAAAAAATGAAGATTTTAGTAATGGGCGGCACAAGATTTATCGGTGTGCCTCTGGTCAAGTTATTAGTAGCTCAAGGGCATGAAGTAACTTTATTTAATCGTGGCAAAAAGCCATCACCCGTTGCAGGGCTACGCACAATTATTGGCGATCGCACCGATCCGCAGCAATTGCAAGACAAGCTCAGTGGCGAATCCTTTGAAGCAATTTTTGATAACAATGGTCGTGAACTTAGAGATACGCAGCCCTTAGTCGAAATTTTTCGCGATCGCCTCCAACATTTTGTCTATATGAGTTCGGCTGGGGTCTATCTCGATAGCGATATTTTGCCTTACCACGAAACTGATGCCACCGATCCTAAGAGCCGACATAAGGGCAAACTCGATACCGAAGCCTATCTACAACAGATTCACGCCGAAAATGGATTTCCTTATACTTCCATTCGTCCAACCTATATTTATGGTCCCAAAAACTATAACGATGTGGAAGCTTGGTTCTTTGATCGCATCGTGCGCGATCGCCCAATTCCCATTCCTGCTAATGGCAAATTTATCACCCAACTCGGTCATGTCGAAGATCTCGCCAATGCGATGGCAGCAGTTTTGGGTAATCAAAAAGCGATCGGTGAAATCTACAATATTTCTGATACGCGCTATGTCACCTTTATCGGACTCGCTAAACAATGCGCGATCGCCGCAGGTAAAGATCCGAGTGGACTAAATTTTGTCTATTACAATCCCAAAGATTTTGACTTCGGCAAAAAGAAAGCATTCCCATTCCGTTTGCAGCATTTCTTCGCTGATGTCACTAAGGCAACTCAAGATCTCAATTGGCAACCCAAATATGATCTCGTATCTGGTTTAAGAACTTCCTTTGAGCAAGACTATCTGCCAAGCGATCGGCATCAAGCCGATATTGACTTCTCAACAGATGAGCAAATTGTAAATTACCCGACACTGCCCTGAGTACAGGTACAGTGCGGGCTTTCAATAGCCCTGAGATGATCTGCAATGTTGCAAAACAATCTCGAACCTTCGGGTTTATTTACGAAAACCCCAAGAGCAGCAATATTCTTGCTCCCATTCAAATCTGCATCACCACGCCATCCACAATGACCACACTTAAAAGTCTTGCCAGACCGATAGGATTCACCCCGAACAGGATGGATATGGTTACAATTGTGGCAAGTTTGCGAAGTATATCTAGGATCAACAAACAAGATTTTTACACCATGTTTTATGGCTTTGTAAACCAAGAATTGCCGCAATTGGTAAAACGCCCAACTATTGCTAAGCCTCCGCTCTTTTTTAGAGCGTGGCTGCTGATTGGTATGTTCTCTAATTCCCGTCAAATCTTCTAAACCAATAGCTTGGTTACTCAATTTAGCCCTAGATATCAGTCGGTGGCTGATGGTGTGATTTACCAAGACCTGAAAGCGTTTCTCCTTACCCGACAACCGTTTCAACAATTCCCGACATCTGCGTCGAGTACAACGCGAGCCTCTCGTAGCCTTTTGTTGGAGATTCGCTCTAAGTTTGGCGTAATGATTTCTAACTTTGGTAATTTCTTTACCGCTAAATTTATCCCCTTCGGATGTAACAACAATGTCAGTTCGACCCAAATCGCAACCAAGAACACTATCAGTTTTGATTGGTTCTGGCGGCATAGATTCAAGCTGAATATTCAGATAGTAAGTGCCATCTTTACGCTTTACCAATGTGGCTGTTTTTGGGGTTTGTCCCTTCAACAGTCCAATCTGGTAGTTACCAATAGCCAGCTTAAATCGCTCTCTACCGCTAGTAGTAGTCAAGCTTACAGTCCAGTCTTTCTCTCTAAAAGAAAAAATACGAGGATCGTAAGTAACGCTAGTTGGGGCAAAGTTCTTAACTGGCTTACCATCTTTCTTAGCCGTCTTCCTATTACCAGAAACCCGTCTAATCGCATGAATAGCCAACTGAGCAGACAAGCCGAACCTATCCCTGACATCGTAATAAACCAAGGATTGCATCGCCAACTCATTTGTCAGAGTTGTCGGCACAGTCTGATTCACGTATTCGCAAGCAGAAGCAAACGACTGAAGAGTTGCATCAATTTTGATGGATTGCTCAGGCGACACTTGAATCTTACAAGATACTGTCAGGACTTGTTTCATAGCTCAATTATACATCAATATGTGAAACTTTACCAAATAACAAAGATTTGTTCGCAAACTCATACACCGCATCTCTTGTCAATATCTGCGATTGTCGATTCTAGATGCGGTGCAATCGCTTGCTCACGCGCATTCCTCCCGTCGCTCATCTGGGTACAGATAGAGCGCGGGACTCCTGCTGTTTTAGTTGACAAGGGTAGAAATAATGCGCTCTTTGGAGCCGCCAAGGTGTTCTAATACGGTGATTTTGCTATTGCCAAAACTGCGATCGCTTAAAGTATTAGCGACAATTTGAGGGGTTTCTTTACCTGAACTTAAAATTAATAATTTGGCGTTGGGATAGATATAAGCTTGCAGAAGTGAAGCGGGACGACCGCATAGGCTCAAGGTTTCTACTTCAGTCATCGACCAGCCTAGCCGAGCGCAAATCTGGTTAAATGTCGAAGGTGCGAGAATAATTGTGATTTCTTCGATGGGAATTCGTTTAAGTAAAGTTGTGCCAATGCCAAACCACATGGGATCGCCACTTGCTAATACACATACAGATTTACGGCGATGATCGCTAATTTTTTGAATGGTTTCTTCAATCGGTGAGGCCAAAATTAAGCGCGATCGCTGATCGTTTGGCAAGATGGCGATCGCCGCCTACTAAAATCTCGGCACTATCAATTAGCGATCGGGCGATCGCACTGAGTTCCGATAGACCATCTTCACCAATACCAATTATCCAAAGCCATTTTTTATCGTTCATTAACGGTACGTTAGCCTTTGGTTTATCTCAGCGATCGCAGAAAAGCTTAAATTTCGGGTAGTTGGTTAGGTGATTTTACAAGCCAATTAGCTGATGAAATCGACTGTATGTACTGGGTATTGTTAAAGAGTAAAGCTTAGAGGATTTTAAATCTTAATAGAGCTTCGGGTTGCAAACATAAATTTAACGAGAATAGGTGGTTTCAGCAATATTCTCAAAATAAGTTTAATCATCTTATTTTAAGAATAAAAAGTTTTCTGCACCACCAAGGTAAAAGCAGCCTGAAATGGCATAGTCAATCCAAAAACACTCCTCACTATGGTGCAAGGAGTGTCGGTAATTTCAAAAAGATAAATAGGTTTAAATATCTTTTAAAAAGAGATATTTAGTTCTTAAGTGAGGAAAACTCGGAATATCATGCCTAAAAATAGCAAAGAAACTAAATCACGGTCTTCACTCTATCGGGCGATCGCTGCCACAGTGACAATCGGTGGAGTGTCATTATTGTCACCAATGATGACAATGGCTCAAACTGCTGTCCCCCCGACTGCTGCTGGCACAGCCATCGACAACACGGCAACAGGTACTTATGAAGACCCAAATGTTCCTGGACAACGGATTAACGCTACCTCAAATAAAGTTACAGCAATCGTCGCTGAGATCGCAGGTGTAACTAATACGACTTCGGGAACTCTAGACATTAACCTTGGTAGTGTTACAACCAATGATGGTCTGGATTACAGCTTCTTAATTACCAACGTTGGTAACGCTCCAGGCGCATTTCACATTCCTACAGCAACCGACATTACAATTATTGGCGGTTCGCTCGGCACTTCAACGGCTAGCATTCCTGCAGGCAGCCAGAGATCTGCAAATATATTTGTTACAGCGATCAATGGCGTAACTTTGCCCACGGCTGTGGCGCTGCCATTGGACGGTTTCACTAATAATCCTACATTTGTCAACGCGGTAGCTGCACAGACTGGCTTTACTCTTTTCGATGGTAGCGTCCCTGCTGGCGGCAGTTTCAAGGTTGTCGTTCCTGTAACAGTCACCGAAACCCAAGCCAACCAGCCAGTGTCTGTCCAGTTGGGTAATACTGGTGCTACTTTCCTTCAGAACGTAGATCGAACTGACCCATCGCTCGTTGGTGACGTTTAGGGTTTACCAAGAAATAATAGATCCATTAATTAGGATATAATTGCAGAAACTAGAGAAAGGAAATAGGAATGATTGAAGTAAGAGACGAAGCGAAAAGGCTGTATAAAAAGACAGCAGAGAAACTGAAGGGAAGTG
>JAJAZG010000114.1 GCA_026785865.1 Pseudanabaena sp. CAN_BIN31 | reverse complement strand
CATCATCTAATACCTTCTGATGAAAAGGAATCGTCGTTGGTACGCCCGTAATTGCACATTCGCGTAATGCTCGTTTCATCCGTAAAATCGCGGCATTGCGATCGCTACCCCAAACGATCAATTTCGCAATCAGCGAATCATAATAGGGCGGAATCACATAATCGGTATAAACGTGGGAATCCATCCGCACACCAGGTCCACCAGGAGGCAAATAACCGCTAATGCGACCTGGATTTGGACGAAAATTGTGATCGGGATCTTCGGCATTGATTCGACATTCGATCGCATGACCACGAATCTCAATTTCTTTTTGCTGGTATCGCAGCTTTTCGCCTTGAGCAACCCGTAACTGTTCGGCGATCAGGTCAATGCCCGTGATCATCTCGGTTACAGGATGCTCAACTTGAATGCGAGTATTCATTTCCATGAAATAAAACTTGCCAAACTTGTCCAGCAAAAATTCGACCGTACCGACACCGAGATAATTAATCGTCTTAGCCGCTTTTACGGCTGCTTCACCCATTTTTTCGCGCAATTTGGGACTTACCGCACTACTAGGCGCTTCTTCGAGCAGTTTTTGATGACGACGCTGGATCGAACAGTCACGCTCGCCCAAATGGATCACATTGCCATGTGCGTCCGCCAAAATTTGAACTTCAATATGGCGCGGTTCTTCGATCACTTTTTCTAAGTAAACACCACCATTGCCAAAGGCGGCTTCGGCTTCACCTTGTGCGGCTCGCAGTAAGCGCAATAAATCATTGGGATCTGTAACTAGGCGCATTCCCCGACCGCCGCCACCTGCGGTTGCTTTGACCATGACAGGATAGCCAATATCGTTGGCAATTTTGATCGCTTGCTCTTCTGACTCGATCAAACCTTCACTACCAGGAATCGTTGGTACACCTGCTTTTTGCATCGTCTTTTTGGCAGTAGACTTATCTCCCATCGAGCGAATCGAGCTAGGACTGGGCCCGACAAATAGGAGGTTATGATCGGCGCAGATTTCGGCAAACCTAGCATTTTCTGATAAAAATCCATAGCCAGGATGAATCGCGGTGGCGTTGTGGGTAATTGCCGCCGAAATAATATTGGGAATATTCAGATAGCTTTTGCTGCTAGGTGAATCGCCGATGCAGACAGCTTCGTGGGCTAGTTGCACATGCAATGAGTTGCGATCAATATCAGAATAAACCGCAACGGTGGGGATTCCTAATTCTTCGCAAGTCCGAATAATACGGAGGGCAATTTCACCACGATTGGCAATTAGTAATTTGGCGATTGGAGCCATGTTTAAAGTTCTTAGTTATCCGCTTGTTGATCTAGTTTATCGCTAGGAGGCTCGTATAGAAGCCCAAAGAAAGTAAAAACAAAGTAAAAATAAAATAAAATTATAGCTCTCTTAGATCTGATTTACAAGTTAGGTGATTTCTAGAAAAGAATATACTCGTGTAGCGCAAGCGTCTCGCTTGCATTATGCTCACGCAGGCAGGATGCCTGCGCTACAGCAGGTAATTTTATTTCTAGAAATCACCTTAATCAAATCTGAGAGAGCCATATTTGTATTGTAAGTACTTGCATCTGAATCTAAATTGCCTCTAATTTAAAATTAATGCTCTTAAAATTAACGCTTTAAAGCCGCAATATCTTGACGGGAATTATTGCTGTGTGGTTGAGCAAAAGGAGTGAGGCGAACAGCGATCGGTTTAATTTTTCGCGGCTCTGAGGGCAAACCAGGCGCGTAGGACTCTAATACATGTCCACTGCGCGTACAAGTTACCAATAGGTAGTCGCATTCTTCGCATTGGGTCTTGACTTGAGCAAGATATGAAAGGTGATGGCGCTCAGCGATCGCACCACAATTAGGGCAACGTATAGCTTCAATCATTTTGGTAAATCCTTGATATACAGATAGATTTAAAATAAGTGTTGATAAAAGAAATCAAGAAAACTGATTTATTTAAGATATTTGATGGACTTAGAAGTAGTACATCATATTTCTCGATTATTCAGCATTTGTTATGAATTCATCACAAAAGAGGTTTAAATCTTTTGTTGTCTGAAAATTCAATGTGGCTTGCTGAAAGTATTTCTAAAGGAATAGTTATAAAAAATTATGTATTTTTTGGAATTTAGTTTCAGACAAGTGTGTGTGGGATAAACTTTTGAAATCAATTTTAAATATGCAACGATTATAACCATAAAAGATAGGGATCATTGCTATGTGAGCGATCCCCATCTTAAAAATGACAAGAATTAATTACTAAATCCTGTTTAGCTGTAAGAACTTGATTAATTATTAAAAAATAATTAAAGCTCAATATTTAATCTGAAATCTGTATAAATCTTTACAAAAGTTTTATACTTAAAAAATATTAATATTTTTAAAGAAAAATTGATTTTTATGTATTTTATCTAAAAGTTGGAATATAGCTGTCGCCAAGTGTATCAGGACATAAAACCCGAAAGTGGGGGGCGGTGGGCAGCACTGCCGCCCCCATTGTTGGGGTTTGTGTTTATTAAAGTTGCGACAGCAATAAATAAATAATTTGTTTT
>JAJAZG010000113.1 GCA_026785865.1 Pseudanabaena sp. CAN_BIN31 | reverse complement strand
CTATCTATTCCTAGCAGATATTGTCGTGCTTGCCTGTGGTGCGGTCAACTCGGCAGCCTTGCTGTTGAAGTCAGCCACCGATCAACACCCCAAAGGACTCGCTAATAGCTCCGACCAAGTGGGACGCAATTTGATGAAGAGTCTGATGTCAACTATTGTCCAACTCAGTAACAAAGCTAACTCTGGCTCTTTTCAAAAAACAATTTGCGTCAATGATTTTTATTGGGGTGATGCTGATTTTCCTTATCCAATGGGACATATCCAGAATTCGGGCGGGCTGCTCACTGATATAATTTTTGCAGAGTCACCACCTATATTTTCGATAGCTGCGAAGTTAATGCCAGATTTTGGGCTAAAGCAGTTAGCGACCCGCTCGATCGGTTGGTGGGCGCAAACAGAAGATCTTCCCGATCCCAATAATCGAGTACGGATGGAAGGAGACAAGCTCTATGTCGATTACAATTCCAACAATACCGAAGCCCACGATCGCCTAATTTATCGCTGGACAGATGTTTTAAAAAATGTTGAAAAATCCCTCGACGGCTTTCGTAGCGGTATACATCCGCGTGGGGAGGTTCCGTTGCAAGTGATGGCAAATCAATGTGGAACTTGTCGCTTTGGTGATGATCCCACAACTTCAGTTTTAGATCGCGATTGTCGCGCTCATGATCTCGATAATCTCTATGTTGTCGATGGTAGTTTCTTTCCGTCCAATGCGGCGGTGAGTCCTGCGTTGACGATTATTGCTAATGCGCTACGAGTAGGCGATCGGTTAATCGAACGATTGAAATAGTTAGTTGCGTAATATTTAAGCAGGAAATAGACAACCTGCTTAAATGCTTTATATAATTGCTAGACAATAATCCAGTCTTCAGTTTTAACTTTAATGCGGACGCTTAACTCCACCTTTTCTTTTAACACCAAAACCATGCAAATATATCTCAGGCATATTAATACGACCATCAGAACGGCGTTCAATAACCCCAAGCTGAAGCAAATATTGTAAAATTTCTTCGGGATTAGTAGATGGTAGCTGTTGACCTATTAGTTTACTAGACTTCAAAACATTTAAAAATATATTTATTGGGATAGGAGCTTCTAATCCAAGCAAACTATTTTGAAGTGACTCAAGCCAAGGGTATTCTTCTTGCAGTTCTCTAATCCTATCCTCTGATGTATCCATCAAAGCACCTTGGAGATCCGATGGTTGCATAAGACTTATGCTTTCATCAAAAATTTCTGACTGCTTTATTTTGCGCTCAGCAGCTAATACAAATAACTTCAGAAAAGAACGAGGAGCAATTCGACCGCCAGCATCCTGAAGGTGATTGGGAATCCAGCGATAGGTAATGCCTTTTTTAGCATTAGCCCCCATATATTTACCAATCATTATTTCGATTAGTTCTTCAAATAGTTTCTCATCCGAGCTGACAGTCCAGCCTAAGTCAGTTTCATTTTTGATAATTAAATTAGGTATATTTTGTAGATACTCTGTCATTTCCAAGCCAGAGTTGGCTAGCCGTTTGACCAAAAGCCGATAGAGCCATGAATGCTTCCATTCTAATGTAACCTGATGGGCTTTCAATTTTGATGCATCAGGAAAGCTTAAAAAATCATCTCTAAATAAGTCCGTGCGTAAAAAAATCTTGGGACGTATTCTTTTCCAACGTCGCCACCGATCAAGCCAAAAAGCTAAAAGCTCACGAATTGGGTCAGCTAAACTATTATAAGAAGGAACTAATCTATCCAATTCATCATAAGTAATAAATAGCCAATCATCTGTTTCAATAAGTTTTTCATCCAATTTATCTAAGATGGAATTTAGGCTTTCAAAATCTCGATAGATAATAGGCTGCCAAATTGATAAACGAGGTAATTCATCTCTAAGAATTTTGGCTGTTTCAGCTTCCAGTTGTTTGATAAGAAATTCTTTGAACTTAAATTCTTCTTGCTGTAATAGCCTACCTAATAGCAAACCAACCCAAAAACTGCGCCACTGAATTTTGTTGGCTTGACTCATGTGTATTTCAACAGATTCTGGTGATGGAAAATTTTTATCCGTATGACCTGTACGTCCAAAACCGTTGATCCATGAGGTTTTATTTAAGTTAGGTAACGATCTAATCCCCAAACTTTGCACTAAAGCCTCTCTTCCTGACGCAATAGAAAGTAAGCGAAACAATTCTGTTTTCCCTACCCCACGTCCTCCTAATATGAGCAAAATATTTGGCTCTAAAGCAAATCGATAATCTGGAAGTGGCAAGAAATTTTTTAGAAATTTATCGTTGTCATTGCTTTCATGCTCGGCTGTAGCTCTTCCAGGAGCAATTTCTGTTATTAACTGAAGTAACTTTTGCTTATTGATTTGATTCATGATTTTTACCCGTTGTTTGTTTGAAATTCACGCCCAAAAGCTGTACATAATTTTTTAGCAATATTTTGATAAGGAGAATTGGTCATTATTTCTACAAGACTTGATAATCTGTCCGATTCTTCGGGTGTGAAGTCATGAGGAAATAAGGCAATATCTCCACGCAGATTATCCTGATAAGGCACAACAACAGGATAAAATGGTGCTTCCGTATCATTAGAATTGGGAACGTCATCATTTTCTGCATAATAATTTTCCTGAAAAGTGCTATATGCTCTTTCTCGAAACTGTGTTAACTCTCTTTCTCGTCCTCCACTTCCTAGCGCTGGAGCCATTGAGTGTACAAGAATCAATGAAGGTGAATCGTCAGAACCTGAAGGAGCTAAATGGCGAATAACATGGGTTAATCCAGCCCAACTTTGGCGTGATTGAGTGCCAAATATAACTACACCATGAGAAAGCTTAGTAATTGCCAAACCGCCAATATCGTGAAAACCAGCTCTTGCATCCAGCAGAATAAAATCTAAAGGGGTTACAGCACTCTCTAATTCGTTTAGCATATTTTGCATACTATCTTGCAGTTCACCGTTCACAAGGTTCTGAAAGTCCAATCTGGCTAATTTTTCCAAATAATTTTTGTCTACCGTTCCTGCTGGAAATAGGTGTATAGTATCCCCATTGTCTCCTAGCAAATCTGATTCACTAATACTTAGAATGCTTAAGCTCCAATCATTTCCTTGGATTTTCTTTTCCAATAAATAATCAATTACGCCTGAGTTGCTAACATCATCGGGTGAAAAAATTGTAGCTAAACCTGGTGCTTCTAAATCTAGGTCAACAATAGCAACTCGATGTCCATTACGAGCCAAAGTCAATGCAGTTGCAACAAGGCTACTAGTTCGTCCCACACCTCCTTTAAAAGAGAAAAAGGAAATAATCGCAGGTTTAGCTCCGCTACTGACGGAATCATTATCCCAAGGTAGGCTTCCTATATTCGTGCTTGTCCACGACTGCTTAGCAATATGTCGCTCTAGAATATACCAGCGCAGTGAAAGAGATGAATCATCCCAAGGTGCTTCATCTCTTTCAGCTACAATTGTAGGAACTAAATTTTCATAAAGCTTTTCTTTTGATAACCAAATATCTCGTCCATAATATTTACCAAGCTTTTGAGATAAGAATTGTCCTAGAGGACTAGTCTCAACTTGTTGTATTTCGTCCTTTAAATCAAGAAATAGCCGAATCTTTCCATAAACATCACGAATAATTGTGACAGCCTTAAGCTTAGGTATAAGGGAAGTCATAACGCTCTCTTCTTGAAAACATTCTTTAACTTTATCAAAAGTTTCATCAAAACTGATTGCCATATTTAAATATCCTGACTGAGAATTAAGCCATCTAATACTAATTTCGGAATTATTGACATATAAATTTCACTAGCCCGTATAACAGATATCGTTGCCTGGTCCTTAGTCCAAAGATTAGAGGAAGCATATCTCCTTACAGGATGATCATTGGCTAACACTGTATCATCTATTCGGGAAGAGGGAAGTTGTTTGTCTAAAATGGGATATATAGTCCGTAGTCTCTCCATTGCTTTGTCTTCAAGCTTAGTCAGATCATGCCCAAATTTTTTTGCTGCACTTGTAGCTCCATTAAGTTGATTGAAATATTGCTCAATAAGTACTTTGAATGAGCATTCTACAACATATCCTGACAAGTAAACTGCATTGTCCCAGCGATGTTCTGTCAAAAGGATTTGAGCATCATGTAAATGTCTGCCTGCTGACATGGAAAAAGATTCTTGCATTTAAGTTGTTTAATTGTAATTAGCCCTATTTTAACAATCATTGCTGATATTTTAGGGATGACAGTTAACTTGGTGATTTTAGTATATTTGATTGGGCGATCGCGTTGTCTTTTAGGTGATTGATTGGGCGATCGCGTTTTTGATGAGGTGAGTGATTGGGCGATCGCTATAGAGTTGTTATCTAAACTCACAGATATAATTATTCACCCATCACTTCCACAATATTTGGATTGGATAATCATTAAATGATTGATCGCAACCGATAATAGTTAAGTTGTTACTGATTGCTTGAGAAATTATCATTCGATCAAATGGATCGCCATGATGTAGAGGCAGATTTTTATAGATTTGGGTATCTGCAAATGTGATTGGTAAAACTTCAATATTCAATGAATTTAGAACATCTAGCAAATCATCATATTCATTTTGCATAGAAAGCTTATTTTTGCCCGTTTTAATTGCAATTTCCCAAAGGCTAATAATGCTTAAATAGACATTATCCGCAGAAAATTCAATGGTTTCTTTAGCTTTCTCGGTAAGGCTTGTATTTCCTTCGATATACCAAATGAATGTATGGGTGTCTAAAAGTACATTCATATTTATATATACTCCTCAAATTCTTCCATTGGCGCATTGAAATCTTCTGACATCGAAATCTTTCCTTGCCAAATGCCAAAACCATCACGCTTTTTAGGTTGCTTTACCTCTGAATCTTCTAAACTTTGCTTCGCATAATTGCTCTTGAGAAATTCAATATAATGGAATACTTCAACCTGTAAGGAATAGGGAAGTTGCTTTAAGCTTTCTTCAATATTTTGCAAAGTTATTTGTAGCATGGTTAATTTCCTATACATTCACGGATACTAAAAGATTATGTTAGAAATATCTCAATTTATTTTAGAATTAATCAGTGAGAGTCTTAGAGATTATTTGAGACTGTTGTGATTAAATCATCAATGATTTACTACAAAGATCTCAGTCAACTAAACGTCTAAAGGGAGTCTTAAGGATTGCTTCAGACCTTCGTTCTACTGATTCAATCATACTCTTCTGTATTTCTAGTTTAGCTTGGCGTTCTAACATAAGCAACTCATGTTGACGCTGTTTATCTGCTTCTTGTTATCTTTGCCTTTCAACAACTTCCCTTACCGCAGATTCTTTATTACGATACGCAGCCAGAATAGTGTCATTACTTTTACGAAATTCCTGCAAAGATTTGTTGGCTTCCGCAGCGATAGAAGTTTCAGTAGGTAACTTTTCTAACAAAAAGATTACCTCTTGATATCTATTGGACTTTGGACAAGATTGAAGCTAAAAAAAGATAGGAATTAAGCAAAAAGGGATAATGACAGTTTCAAGCGAAAACAGATCATCATCCCCCAATT
>JAJAZG010000112.1 GCA_026785865.1 Pseudanabaena sp. CAN_BIN31 | reverse complement strand
GGTATGGCATGGGCATATTTGATGACATCAGCACAAGTGGTCAGTTTTGAAGGTACTGCTCAACTTGATGGATGGTGGAGCGCTTGAAAAAAGTTAAGATCCCCGACTTTTTGTGTGCTTGTTACAGATAATCTGCGATGTTCAAGAAAAAGTCGGGGATCTGGGCATTTGTAGTTTTCTTTTACCTACCTACTTATTGCAGCCATCCTTGTTCAGTGCGCTCTAGGTCTTTCTTTGCGCCGAGTTGTTGAAAGATAGATTTTGCTTTTTCGTAATATTGCTCGGCAATAGTTAGGTTGCCACGTTGCTTTTCGAGTAGAGCAAAAGCAAAACTACCCATTGCGATACCCGCGCGATCGCCTATTTCTTCAAACATTTGCAAAGATTGCCTGAGAAGAGCTTCAGCAGCATCCCAGTTGCCACGGTTGCGCTTGATGTCTCCCAATGCTCCCCAAGAACTTGCCATACCCGCGAGATCGCCTATTTCTTCAAATACTTGCAAAGATTGCCTGAAGAGAGCTTCAGCGGCATCCCAGTTGCCACGGTTGCGCTCAATGTCTCCCAATACTCCCCAAGAACTTGCCATACCCGCGAGATCGCCTATTTCTTCAAATACTTGCAAAGATTGCCTGAAGAGAGCTTCAGCAGCATCCCAGTTGCCACGGTTGCGCTCGATGTCTCCCAATACTCCCCAAGAACTTGCCATACCCACGCGATCGCCTATTTCTTCAAACACTTGTAAAGATTGCCTGTAAAAAGCTTCAGCCGCATCCCAACTGCCACGGTTACGCTCAATGTCTCCCAATACTCCCCAAACGTAAGCAATTCCAGAGCGATCGCCTAATTCTTCTCTCACTTGCAAAGATTCTTTATAGAGGGTTTCAGCTTTATCCCAATATCCTAATTTCTTATACATATAGCCCAAACTATTAAGCGAATATGTTAAATCGGATTGACGTTTATAGCGCTTTTGTAAAGTTATGGCACGATTGAGATAGGTCTCTGCAAAAAGCTGTTCCTTTTCGCGATCAATCGCTTCACCTTTCCATACTCGCCTTGAATAAGCTGTGCCAAGTTGATAATAAATTGGTTCTGTATTAGCACTCTCTTCGCCCCAAGTTTTAATCGCTTCCGCTAGAGAATCTTCTAATTGCAAAACAGATAAAACAGAACCAGTTGATCGCTTTGAAGAATCTTCAGATAACTTTGTGATGTAGATCGGATCGGTAGAAATAGGAATTGAGAATGCTGACTTGAAGGTGAAAGTACCACCGCGCCAACTCCAAAAATCGGGAGCATAGTTGGCAACTTCAGGAAGTAATGCCGAAGGCAACCACAACACAATCGGCATCGGATAACGGCGCAAAGCTTCCCTCGTCCATTGTAGATATCCTAAAAAACTAGTTAAAGTCTGGCGATCGCCAAGATTGCTAATCTTTTCTGCACCCGTCACCGTAGCGATCGCCTGTGATGCATTCTCAATCTTGCCATCGATCAATGCTTGCAATAGACTTGGCTCTTGTGGATTAATCGACAAGCGATAGACCCGCACCCCTTGCGCTTCTAGCTCCTCCTCATATTGCCGCATCGTCTGCTGACGCAAAGCCGTATTGTCACAAACTGCCAACAAAATTTGCAACGTACCTAAACCCGCCTCAAGAGACACGATTAGGCGATCGTAATTATTCTCATTTTTATTATTATTATTATTTTCAATATCTGACATATCAGCAACCATTCACTAAATGGACGCGGCAGGAATCAACTTCTCAACTCGCAATTGTTCGATCATCAGAGGATGCACATCATACCAACTCTCAGTATTTTTATATTCGATCGCTACCAGATTATGCAGTAGATCTAGAAATTCTTGAGCTTTCGGATCGTCGGGAGTATAGTTTTTATAAGTTTGAAGCAAAATTTCGCGATCGCTTTTACTCAAAGTAATCTTCATATCATTGCGAATAGTATCGAGAGTTTCCTTCAAAATCAATTTGTCAATCTTTACATTTTCGATATCTTCATTGAGTTTTTTTTGCCTCCGCAATTTCACCAAAACAGCCCTACAACATTCTTGCGTAATCCGTACCGCTTCCCTCAATATCCCACCACTATTCAGAGCAATCTCTTCTTTAATCCCTGCCTCAAATAGATCATCGATATCGATACGATGCGCCAATATCGATTGAATAATTTTTAGCGCAGCAGAATTTGGCTTACCATCAGATTTGTGGCTTTCTCCCAAAGGATAGATTTTCAATACAGGCATTACAAAAATTCGATTGCCAGACTCATCTTCGATATGTTTTTTTAACTTGCCATCACGAATTGTCGCGATCGGCACTGTATAGATAATGATGAACTTAGGCTGAAGCAACGCTTTTAAGTTTTTTTGGAAAACATTATAAATTTGTTCTAGATCGGACTTGTCCAAATCATCAACAATTACCAATATTTCGCGCTTCGTCACCAATTTGATCTCTGTAGCGATCGCATTCAACGTATCAAGCAGATCCCGAAAATTGTGTGTAAACTTAGTCTTGATTTCTTCCTTAACGCTTTGCTCAGTATTGAGTTTGGCTTTAAGAATACCAAATAGCTCCAAGCCAAAACCAACATCACCCGCAACTTTTGTGGTTTCAGTGATAGTACGATCTTTGAACCAATTAAAGAACTTTTGTTTCTTATCATCAGCAATTTTTATATTTTCCCGTTCTGCCTTTTCCATCATTTGTAAGGCGATCACAAACAAAATATTAATATGACTAATCTCTTCCATCTGAATCAAGTCAGAAATAGAGAAAAATACTGTAAAAAACTGCCCCTCCATTTGCCGTGAAAAATCATAGAGCAAAGTTGACTTGCCACAGCCGCGATGTCCAGCAAACACAATCTGATTAGTGTTTTCATCACAGTCCAACACCTTCTGCTCTAAATCCTCAATGCATTGACTGCCATAGTCAACCCAAAACTTTGCCCGATCTTCATCAGACAAAAGCGGTTGCAACTGAAAATTACGCGAAACTGTTTGAAATTGTTGGATGCGATCGCTAGCCATATCTTTTGTCTCGTTCACTCACATATTTCAGACTAAGCCTAGAGTTTAACCCTAAACAGCGATTTTTACGCTAAACGTTGATATCGCATCCCTGGATAGGGCGCGATCGCCCCTAAGATCTCCAAATGTGTCAAAGCCCCCAAAATCTCACCCGAAGGCGCTTTTGTCTGTTCCACAATCCAATCTAAGCCGACAGGATCGCCAAAACCGATCGCTTGAAGAATATTTTGTTGCAATAGGGGAAGCTCAGAAATAGCGATCGCAGGAGCAGGCTTATCTAAATTCGGTAACATTCCCAAGGCTTCTAATAATTCATCCACGCCCAAAATCGCCTGTGCGCCTTTACCTAATAATTTCAAACAACCCTTTGCTTCATTCACATCAAGGGAATTCGGCAACGCATAGACATCGCGTCCATATTCATTGGCTTGATAGGCGGTAATTAAAGCGCCCGATCGCTCTGGTGCTTCGATTACCAAAGTAACGCGGCTGAGTCCTGCGATAATCCGATTACGCGCAGGAAAATGGGTTTTATCGGGCGGTGTGCCTTGAGGATATTCGCTCACGACTAGACCAGAAGATACAATTTGCTCGTACAGAGATTTGTGTTTGTGGGGATAAATGCGATCAACTCCTGTACCCACCACCGCCACTGTCTGACCGCCAACTTCCAAACAGGCTTTATGGGCTTCGCCATCGATGCCTTCCGCCATACCAGAGATAATCGTGAAACCACGACTAGCCAAGGCGGTTACGAGTTTCTTTGTCCAACGTCTTCCATAGGGCGTAGCGCTGCGCGTACCGACGATCGCCACGGTATTGCGTTCATTCCATTGCGTGAGATGACCTTGATAATACAAAATTGGTGGTGGATCGGGAATCTCCCAAAGTAACTGTGGATATTCGCGATCGCTTGGTGTCCAGAAATTGAGATTGTCATGCTCATGCACCGCCAACAGAGCGACTGGTTCCACTTCACGCTGAGCTTGACGAATGGCATCGAGGGTTTGACCGCCGATGCCATCGACTTCTTGCAAATCTTTCGGCACAGTATTCCACGCCTCAGACATTGAACCAAAAGCTTGATAAATTCGCTTAATCAAAACTGGTCCAATGCCGCGCACTTGTGACCATGCTAACCAATAGGCTCTTTCCATAGGAGTTAGATAACGCTTTTGAAAAAGGCGATCGTATCTTTGAGAGAAACGATAAAAGTATCAATTTCGGCTTTGGTGTTATAGAAATAGACACTGGCGCGAGCCGTGCCACTGACTCCTAAAAAGCGATGTAATGGCTGGGTGCAGTGATGTCCTGAACGGATCGCGATCCCATCTTGATCGAGCATCTCTGATAGATCATTGGCATGAATGCCGTGGGCGATCGTGAATGCTGCCAAACCTGCGCGATGATGGCGGGGCCCATAAACTTTAATGTCAGGAATATCATCGAGATAATCCATCAAATAGTTAATTAATTCTTGTTCGTAAGCATGAATTTTATCCATCCCGATCGCGGTTAGATAATCCACCGCTGCACCAAGGGCGATCGCTTCACCAATCGCAGGAGTTCCCGCTTCAAACTTATGTGGTAAACCAGAATAAGTGGAATGATCGAGAGATACTTCCGAAATCATTTCACCACCACCCATAAAAGGAGGCATTTCTAACAATAGGTCGCGCTTGCCATAGAGAAAGCCAATGCCCGTTGGCGCACACATTTTATGTCCCGAAGCGACTAACCAATCGCAATCAAGCGCTTGCACATCAATTGGCATATGTGGCACGCTCTGACAAGCATCGAGCAATACCTTCGCGCCCTGAGCATGAGCCAAGGGAATCATCGCTTCCACTGGATTCACACAGCCGAGAGTATTGGAAACATGAACAATCGATACTAATTTCGTTTTGGAATTGAGCAAAGATTTAAACTGCTCCATGCTCAATACCCCCTCATTATTCGGTTCTAAAAACCTCAGAATTGCGCCTGTACGTTGAGCTATCAATTGCCAAGGCACGATATTGCTGTGATGCTCCATGACTGAAAGGATCACTTCATCACCCGCTTTCAGATTTGCCCAGCCCCAGCTATAAGCAACTAAGTTAATCGCTTCAGTAGCATTGCGAGTATAAATGATTTCTTCTGATGACTTAGCATTCACAAACTTAGCAATTTTATCCCGCGCTCCTTCGTAAGCATCAGTAGCTCTTGCACTAAGGGTATGTGCGCCGCGATGGACGTTGGCATTGTCATACTCGTAATAATATTTCCAAGCATCAAGCACAGATTGGGGCTTCTGGGAACTGGCAGCATTGTCAAAATAAATCAGGGGTTTGCCATTGACCTCTTGATCCAAAATCTTAAAGTCTGCTCTGACTCGATCTGCTAAGGTCTTTTCGTAGGTTAATGTCATGGGGCTTAGATAGTCGCTCTCGTAACTGCTATCTGCATTTTAACAGTTTAAAACTCAAAAAGGATGAGTTGGCGCGTCGCGCCAACTTATCCTTTTTGGGTTTATTGAGGCGCAAAGCGCTATCAGTTCGCTAATTTCCAGATTTTCACCTTGCCGTCGAGACTGCCACTGATTAGCAATTTTTGATCGTTGCTAAATTCTACCGATGTCACGCCGCGCTCATGCTCTGATAAAACTTGAGGCGATCGCTTGTTCTTTAAAGCCCAAATCCTTACGGTCTTATCCGCACTACCACTAGCCAGTAATTGCCCATCATTACTGAAGGCGATCGTATGCACTTCGCCAGTATGCCCTGTGAGAACATCTTTTATTTGACCTGTCTTTCCATCCCATAAACGGATTGTGTTATCTTCCATTGCACTAGCGATCGCCTTGCCATCATTGCTATAAACAAGCGATCGCACAGCGCTACCATTTTCTACAAAGGTTTTGACGACTTTTCCTGTCTCCACATTCCATAATCGAATTGCGCCATCTTTGCTCCCACTTGCCAAAACTTTGCCATCGGGAGTAAATGAGACATCATAGACCCAAGATTTTTCGATGATTGTGTTGATCGGCTTACCTGTTTCCGCATTCCATAATCGAATAGTGCGATCGGCGCTAGAGCTAGCGATCGCTTTACCATCAGGACTAAATATCGCCGTATAGACCCGTTCTTGATGACCTTCTAAAGTATTTAAAATTTTACCTGTAGCAACTTCCCAAATGATGACTTTGCGATCATCGCTGGCACTGACTAGACGCTTACCATCAGGGCTAAACTGCACATCATAGACCCGACCAGTATGCCCTTTGAGCGTCTGTATCTTTTTATTTGTTTGTAAGTCCCATAGCTCAATAATTTTTTCTGAGCTTGCTCCTGCCAAAATTTTACTATCTGGACTAATCGTTACTCCATAGATGGCATCCTTTGCGCCATTGACCGAAAATTCCTTCACTAAGACTGGAAATGAGTTTGATGGATTGATCGGGCTAGAAGAAGATTCTGGTAATTCAGTGATTTGTTGAGCTTCATCAGGTTTGATTGAATTTATCGATTTAGGGGAATATCCAAATATAAGAATCAGGGCGGTGATAGCGATCGCGCCAAGCGTGATGATTCCTAAACCCAAATGCCAAGGCTGGAGATATTCCCAAATCCCTGATTTGGTTGATCCCTGTTTCTGGTCAAGTCGGCGATCGTTTTGTTGATTTTTGCTTTGATTCATCTCATCATTTGCAATTATCGTTGGCAAACTATGATTGAATCGAGAGCTTGGATAGCGATTTACAAATTCGCCGATCGCCTGATAAGCTTCATCAGTACTGTGATATCGCTGTCGAAAATCAAACCGTACCATCTGCGAAAGAATATCCGCGAATTCAGGATAGATTTTTGGCGCAGATGCTCGCCACAAAATTTCGAGATTGTCATCCTTGCTAAGATGATTAGGTGAAAGCCCTGTCATCGCTTGAATACCAATCATGCCGATCGCATAGATATCACTAGCAAATTTTGGTTCCCCATGCGCCTGCTCGCTAGGCATATATCCAGGTGTGCCAATTCCCACAGTATAGCTTGCATCTATTTGTCCATTCAATATTGCTGTGGGCGTAACGATTTGCTTGACAATGCCAAAA
The DNA here is from genome assembly GCA_026785865.1 of Pseudanabaena sp. CAN_BIN31. Taxonomy (GTDB): domain Bacteria; phylum Cyanobacteriota; class Cyanobacteriia; order Pseudanabaenales; family Pseudanabaenaceae; genus Pseudanabaena. The sequence continues at coordinate 3,443 of JAJAZG010000112.1, read as the reverse complement.
TCAATTAAAAAAAGCTGTCCATCGCGGCGACGAATGATATTTTCGGGTTTAATATCGCGATGAATCACATTGTTTTGATGAACAAAGCTAAGTACTGTTAACAGATTTTGCAATAAATCAGCAACCGTGAACTGTTCCCAAATCTTGCCGCGTAGAAGTTCATGGCTGAGGTCTTTGCCATCGATATATTCCTGAACTAGATAAAATTCTGATAGTTCTTCAAAGTGGGCAAATAGTTGGGGGATTTGCGGATGGGTTCCGAGGCGATAGAGAACTTGCGCTTCAGTCTCAAAAAGTCGCCGCGATAGTTGCAACACGTTGGCTTCTTGGTTTTGAGGACTTAGTCTTTTAATCACTCTAATTGGGCGATCGGGTAAGTGTAAGTCTTGCGAGAGATAGGTTTCACCAAATCCACCACCACCCAAACGCGCCGTAACTTCGTAATGCCCACCGACTATTTGCCCAGTTATAAGACTCATAAACTATTTCGTGGATGCCTTGGATTTGAATATAATCTTGCCATACAAATTGAGCATACCCCCTATCACTCACCTGTAGCGATCGCCAAGTGTGCTAGAACACAAAATCCAAAAATAGAAGACGGCGCGGAGCGCCGTCTTGTATTTTATTTGTTTTTTAACAAAAAACAAAAGAGAGGCAACAGATAGGGCTTCGACTATGGATGCTCTACCGACCAGAGAAGCAATAACGGGCTGAGTCATTTCTGCCAGACGATTCTTCACTAAGAGGCGCAACTCATCCATATTTTTCGGCAAAGTCCACCTCAATCCTTGCTTTAAATGCAGCCAAACACGCTCAAGTGGATTTAATTCGGGGGCATGGGCTGGTTGAAATATCAAAATGATGTTTTTGGGCAAGCGTAATTTCTTAGCGCGATGGCAGGCGGCTTGATCCACTTGCATAATAATGATGCTGTCTGCAAAATATGCGGCGGCAAGGTCATTGACGAATTTCACCGTAGCTATTAAATCCCTCTTCCTGCTGCAATTGTTTTTGTACCGCTTTCTCTGCCCATTCTGGGATCTTCCGCTTTCTTCCCAATCTCGGTTTATGCCCTAACATTTTGCCCATTCCCCCTTCTCGATATCCTCTGAGCCACTCTTGCACGGTCGTGCGATTCCTGCCTAACAGCTCTGCGGCAGCTTGTACTGTCTCGGCTTGTTTGCTTTTCAGTAAGTACAATACCTGTACCCTCTCTTTATCTGACCCTGTCTTTTGCTTTTTCAATAATCTTTTTAGCTCTTCTTCACTTTCGCTGATTTCGAGTTTGTATACTCCTGCCACCTTTTTACCCTCTACCTCTTTTTTTACTTATATCATCTGTCGCCTTTACTTTGTGTTTTGGTATAATTCCTGTAAATCACCTTGCCACTCATCAAAAAAATCTGGGTCGTGCGATCGCCGCAAATCAAATGCTGTTTCTACATCATTTAGCGATCAGATTGCTTCAGTTACAGCAATAGACATAATTCACACGATAGGCAAATAGTATAATTATCATAACTAATCGGTCATTAACCAAAACCAATGACACAAGCAATTGCACCAAAAGCCAATCAACTCGGAAGCGCTAGCTCATTACAGCCAGAAGTAATCAAGGCGATCGCCCTAGCCAAAGCCAAACCAGAAATCGTTTGGGAAAAATTACCAGCCAACTTTATCCTACCTGACGATCCTGTGGAAAGCATTGCTCAACCCCTCCTCGCCGCCGCCCTAAATGAGAGCCTACAGCTTGCCCAGATCCTCCCTCCAGAAGCGATCGTTGCCTCCAACATGGCGTTAGTAGCCAAGATTAATCAAAAAACTACCGTCAAAGCCCCCGACTGGTTTTATGTCGCCAAGGCATATCCTGTCGGTAAAAATGTAATTCGCCGTAGCTATAGCCCTCATCTTGATGGCGATGTACCCGCGATCGTCATGGAATTTCTCTCTGAAGAAGAAACGGGCGAATATTCCACCCGTCCCACTCATCCATACGGCAAGATGTACTTTTATGAACAAATCTTGCAGGTTCCTATTTACGTGATTTTTGACCCCGCAGATGGACGATTGGAAATCCGCAAACTCGACCCTTCAGGTCACTACGAAATTCAACCCCTTGACGAATATGGCAAATACTTCATCGATTCACTAGATCTATATCTAGGCACATGGCATGGCACTAGATTCGAGCAAGCTTTTCACTGGCTGCGTTGGTGGGGCATAGACGATCGTATTCTGTTTTGGGGATCAGAAAAAGCAGCCCAAGACAGTATTTTGATCGAAATCGAAAAACAACGTGTTGAAATCCAGCATCAAATTGCTCAAGAAGAAAAACAACGTGCCGAAACCGAAAGGCTACGTGCTGAAACCGAAAAGCTACGTGCTGATGAATTTGAGCAAGAAATAATCAGACTCAGACAACTGCTGGCAGAAAAAGGCGTTTGAATCGCGGATTAAATGGATTTCGCAAATTACGCAGATTTTTTTAGATAGCGCAAAGCGCTGTTGATTGGATAGAAATCTGCGTAATCCCTTAATCCGCGATTCAAGCGCCTTTACTCACCAACAACCAAGCCACTAAATCAAAACTATTAACCTGAAATTTTTCATTAATCTTAATACTTTGTTTGACCGTCTCTAGCGCCGCCTTATCACCTTTTTTCAATCCTGCAAAAAGCGCACTCTTAGCATTACCCATCGTCGTCTTCACCAAACCGTCTTCCATTATCTCAGTTTTTACAGCCTGACTATTTAGCCAAGTTTTGAGCGCATTTACTAATTTCGCGATCACCACCTCTTCACCATGATCAACCGCAGCAGGAATATACCTTGTCTTCTCCTTATGGAAAATCAAAAAGTCTAAAACTTCCTTTTGATTTTCCAAAACCAACTTGCCCGACTTATCGATATAAATCAAATCAAAACCTGATGTTGATGATCGACGCTCTTAGCAGGTTTCGTAGGATAGCCAAGCAAAGCCACAATCCCATTGGGGCAATTATCAGCATCTGCAATAAATCCCGAATATATACCCTTCGGCATCAGTCGATATTTATCCTTATCGCGATTAAACTCCGCTAACAAATCCTGACGATAGCGCTCCAAAGAAAGACTATCAAAGCCCAAACTATCATCACCAACCTCAATATCGTCCCAAGTAATTTGCATCTGCTCCATCATGCGATCAAAATCCTCATCATGGATCATCTTCGCAAAACTATCTGAGAACTGATGATCCACCTCAGCGCCCGCCAACTTCATCGCCGCCATACGCTGCTCGATCCGCCCTTGTTAATTGATGTTAGGGTTTACCAAGAAATAATAGATCCATTAATTAGGATATAATTGCAGAAACTAGAGAAAGGAAATAGGAATGATTGAAGTAAGAGACGAAGCGAAAAGGCTGTATAAAAAGACAGCAGAGAAACTGAAGGGAAGTG
>JAJAZG010000111.1 GCA_026785865.1 Pseudanabaena sp. CAN_BIN31 | reverse complement strand
ATTGGAATTGATCGGTAAGCGAGTAATCTCGGCAACAGATCCTGTGACTCGGACATTGAGATTGGGATTGAGTCCTTGAGATGGTCTAAATTCTACAAAGTTTTCGTAGGCGCGATCAAGTCGGAATCTTGTCGAAATCGCATTAAACTGTCCGCGTGAAATATTAATTCTGCCTTCCGCCTCTGGCTTTAAGAAGGTTCCATTTACTAGCAGCGTGCCTTCACCCAAAAAGTTAAATATAGGGAAGCGCGTCACTTGCATATTTTGTAATTTAACGGCAAGGCGATCAAAGGCAACATCGGCTAAATTGCTGCTTTCATTGGCAAGACTTCCAGTATTGGGGTCAGACTCATTACCGATCACAAACCGACCATCAACCAACAGAACTTCACCCGTAAGAATTGGCGTTAATAATGCTCCCCTGACAATCACGCGAGTATTGAAGTTGTCAGAACTAATGTCGCGAATGCTTAGCTTCAGCTTATCGGCGTTGATCGTAAGGGCTTGTTGATATTCGGGGCTATCGACTGACAGAAGGTTAACATTACTGATTGGGAGAATTCCTTTTAGGGCTAATTTACCTTCACTGAAGTTGCTGGTGATATTACTAATCAAGCGATCGCGATTGAAGTCTATATTGCCTTGAACTTCGGTAAAGTCACCTGGTAATCCTGCAATCTTTACCCTAGCGTTATCCACCGCTATCTTACCTTCGATTTTAGGATCTTTAAAAGTTCCATTTGCCCTGATATTAATATCACCTTTGCCATCGACCCAACGCACAGGCTGATTAAAAATATTGATAAAAGCAATACCTTGATCTTTAACATCCAGCTTAACGTCAAAGATTCCAAAAATTCCAATGTTCCCTGAAGCAACCACAAGATCTTTATTTGCGATTCTCATATTTGCGTCGAAGTTAACATTTAACTTGTCATATTTGAACTTTACTGCCACAAGCTCGATCGCTTGACGATTGACTGAACCATCGGTCAGACTCAATTGACCTTTAACTCCCAAATCAAGCAAAGTAGTGCCAGAGATGGAAAGATTGCCATTCACTTTTCCAGTCAAATCAAAGGGGATCGCACTAAAAAATGGTAATGGTCTCAAAGATTCAATCGGAAAGTCTTTAAGCTCAATTTCTCCACTTTGTTCGCGAAATCTAAATAATGGATTTGCGGTTGGAGTCACTCTAACTCTTGCGTTCGTAATCCGTCCAAAGCTTTTGTCTGATTGGAAATTGGCTTTGGCAATGTTAAAGACACCATAAGCATAACGTCCCTCTACTTGAATATCGTCAACAGCAAACTTGCCATACTCAAATTTTTTGCCGACAACATTAAATCCGATCCGAATACCTCGGCTTTGGTTAAATCCAAATGTGACTTTGCCCTGAATATCGCCACGAAAGTTTGTAAGCGGTGGCAGATTGAAATTGCTCGCTGAAGCCGCGATGTCTTGTTGTTCTTGTCGAAGTTCGATTTGGGTAAGGTATTGCAACTGCTTGTATAGAGGTTCACCTAATAATTTAATGGCGAATAAAGGCTGTAATTCTGATGCTTTAAATTTATCAAAAGTAATCCCTTGGGTAATATCCACAATATTTGCCCATTGGAGAGTTGCAAACACATCTTGTACTCTCCCTTGAGCGATTTCGACAGCACCTATGATCGGCTCATCGACATTGGGATTATAGGTCAGATTGAATTTATACTCATTATTAATTTCTCCCTGACGGGCGCTTATATTTCCGTCTTTGACATCCAAAATTCCGTTGGCATAAAATACTTTAGCGATCGCCCGTTCCGCAACCACCCGCCCAAACCTTGGACGCTCGACCGTAATATCACCCGTTGCAGTAGGATTATTGATAAAATCAATAATCAGATTACTGGAAAGCTTCCCACTGACATCGTTTTGTCCAGAGAAAGAAGCTACTAAAGCTAGGGGAATATTCGCGATCGCTACTTGGAGACGACGAGGATTATTTTCCAGACGTTTACCCGTGGCGATCGCTTCACCCAAATTCACATTAAAATCAATGGGGCGAAAGGCACTATCGAGACGCGCCGTAATGCGATCGCGCTTTCCGCGCAAATCAACATTTAAGCCTTGGTTGCCATTAAAATTTAGCTTACCTTCTAATTGGGGATCGAAGGCTAATTTATCGACTCTTAGCCCTGCTAGCAAGAGATCGCCTGTCGCTTGAATAACGCTACCAATTCCATTTAAAGCGCCGTTAAAAGTGAGATTATCAAGTTCGATTTGATTGACCTTCAGACTAGCTACACGCACATTACCAACTAGTTTTGGATCTGCCAAATCCCCATTAATCCTGCCATCAAAATCGAGGGAACCGCGTGATGGAGACACTATTCCTTGCTTAGCAAAGCTAGAACCGAAGGAAGCTAGATCGACATTATCTAATTGTAAAGCTCCCGCAATTTTGAGCTTGTCGATCGCGCCTGAGAGATTGCCGCGAAAGTTGAAAATTCCTGATGCGCGATCGGGAATTGCGCTGGAGAGGGTGGCTAAGCGATTAATATTCACATTACGAGAAATCAGATCGAGGTTAATTCCTGCAAGCCCTGTCGGTAATTCTTGAAGCGAATTATTCGGGAATACTAAATCAACTTTGCCGTTTGCGGTTAAATAGTTACCAACTTGTAATGAAGGAATCAGTAGATTTCTACCATCCCACACAAGATTCGCGGCGATCGCATCGGGAACTTCAGCTAGCCCTTGCGGTAAGCTCACACTGCCATCACCAGTAATATCTGCTGGCGTAAAACCGCCGCGATCGCTTCGCAAATTAATCAATCCTTCGATAATTCCTTTTTGGTTTAGCAAAAAAGCTGACAATGGAATGCCATTACTATTTAGTTGCGATTTCCATGCACCACTGACAATATTGTAAGTACCAGCTAGACCGATTTCACCAATGGGAAAACGGATCTTCGTATTCCGAATTGTGGCTAAACTATCTGCTAGGAAAACCTCTCCCCTTGCAGGATAAGTTGCATTGGGAGCATCGATCTGCGCCAAAATTTGGGGATTATCTAAAGCACCAGTAATTTGCAAAGAGCTGGTAACTTGTCCAATGGCGATCGGTAGTTTCGTGCCATAGAGCTTGGCAAAATCTTCGACAATGCCAACAACGCTGGAATTAAATAAAATCTCCGCAGGTGAATCTTTTTGAGGCAGTTTAATTTGCCCTTCGCCTGTAAGGGTTGCACCTGTCGATGAAGCCTGAACTTTTTTGACTTGTAGCGTCTTTAAATCTTTAAGTTCAATCGTTGCTAAAAAACGATCAACAACAACTCGATCAAAGCTAACTGTTTTAGGTGTAGTTATATTTAACGTCAGGGCTGGTTTTTGGGCTGTTCCTGTAAACTTGCCATTTAGCTTTACCTCACCTGCGATCGCTACAGGTGTTTTGATGCCAAAGCTCTCTAGCCCTTTACTTAAATCCAATGCGGCACTAGCAAAGGTGAGATTAAAGCCTTTTTGGGGATTGTAAGTGCCATCAACATTGCTTTGAAGCAAACCATATTGCGCTGAAAAATTAGTTAAGATCGCATTTGTGCCATCAAAATTGAGCAGCCCAGCAATATTGGTGATTGGTTGAGTTAATTGTGGAGATTTAACTACGCCTTCAGTAAGTTTGGCGGCGATCGCAATGCTATTCGCCGCTAGCAAAGAATCATTTGGAGCTGCCTTTTCGGCATTTACGATGATTGTTGCTTGAGCATCAAGCTTACCTTGCTGAATTTCTAAGGGTAAGTTAACCGCAAATCCTTGAATGGCAACAACCTGTAGATTAGGAGACAGGATATTAACCTTGCCTGCTCCTCTGGTCAGATCCCAATCAATCGTAAAAGCGACATTTCCTCTATTCCCATCTTTGCCTGCATTAGCTGTCTCGATCGCTTTTTTAAGTTGTTCGGGATTTGGGGGCGTGGCGATCGCGGCGAGGTTAGGCAAAGCGACATTTCCTTT
>JAJAZG010000110.1 GCA_026785865.1 Pseudanabaena sp. CAN_BIN31 | reverse complement strand
GTTAAAAACTACGCTATAGATGGTGGTTTGGCTCTCAAATTAGAGGCTTTAAAACACTACCTATAACATTTGTCCAAAGTCCAATACCTGCCATATACCGTGTCTAGGATGAGACCATTAGTTCTTATAGAGGGTCGCAGGGCGAAGCCCCGCTTCGGTTTTCAACATGGACGGGGTATATACATTTTTTGACGTAAGAAGTCAGAAAAAATCGTTTAAAATAAGATAGACCGCAATCATTTTGGTAGCCGTTATGGAACTTGCAGCGTATATATATGATGCATGGGCATATGAACAAGCCAATCAGGGATCGACCGATCTCAAGATGCTTACTTGTGACGAATTTTGCGATGACAAAAATCAGGTAAACGATCTTGACTGGAATTTTGTCACCATCAAACGGCAAGCCTATTTACTATCAGCGATCGCCCTTACAAGTCTCAATGGGTTGGCTGGAAATCTAGCTCCTGCTGTGTCGGCTCACTTACTAGAGCCATCGGTGAATGTTGCGCCTTGGTGTGAAAATTTATATATATGTAGTACCAGCTATATCTTAGAAGTGCAGACTCTATTAGCTAAGCGCGGTTTTGTGGTGGGCGAAATCGATGGAGTCTATGGCAGATATACTAAGCAAGCCGTGATTGACTTTCAGAGAACTCAAACCAATTTGGTTGCCGATGGTATTCCTGGGCAGAAAACCTTGGACTTGTTACGAAACTCCGCAGCGCGTCTCCCCCTAGTACCTCAGAGCCAAAATCAATCGACTATCAGCGATCGCCCGACTCAGATAATTGCGAATCAGCCAATTACAAATCAACAAATTGTGATTGTGCGACCAGATAATTATCAGGTCATCAACTCGCAGCAGCCAGAGTTAAATGAAGTGGGAAATTTACAAGTGTTGCTGAAACAAAGGGGGTTTTATGAAAGAGAAATCGATGGACAACTGGGGCGATCGACAACTATCGCCATATTACAAGCACAACAAGCCTATGGATTAGGGCGCGATGGTTTTGTAGGGCCATTGACAATGCGCTCATTGCTAGCAGGTGGTAATAATATTCCCCTTATTCAACCCGCTTTCACGCGATCGCCAACACCACAGGAAGTTTTGGCGGCTCAAACATTACTTAAAGAACGAGGTTTTTATGGATCAGATCTCAACGGTCAATACAACGTTCGCACGAGGGAGAGCATCTTAAAAGCACAACTTGCTTACGGGCAAGAGGCAACAGGGGATTTGAGTTCAGATTTGCTAACAGCTCTCAAGGCTCAAAACAATGGGCTAAGTAATGACACAAATATTGTCCAAAATATCCCCAACAACCAAAACATTCAGCCTATGCTCAGTAGTCCTAACAATGCTCAGTTAGGAAATAGCCCTCAAGCGCCAGCCTCTAGTCAAAATGCCCCACTACCACCTGCCAAAAGCTCTAATTCATCCTAATTAAAAAAATTTCTTGCAGCGCCTTGCACTGCCATAGAACCCAAATAATTTTTTAAAAGTGCCGCGAAGCGGCACTTTTAAAAAATTATCTGGATTATTCAAATCCTCAATAGGCTGTAACTCCTGTCCCATCCTTTCAACTTTTCTCAATCTAAAATCTTAATCCTCAATCTCAAAAAGGTCTAATCATGGAACTCCTAGCATATATCCAAGAAGAATTTACCTCTGCTGACGATCGCCGCATTGTCAGCGAAATTCCTGAAACATTCCAAGCATCGTTCAAAAATTTAACTGCTAAATCCGCCAAGCTCAGCTTGACTGTACTCTTGACTGGTACGACCCTACTGATTGGCTTAGGCTCTACCCTAACTGCCCTCGCAGCCGAAGCCCCATCATCAGACACAAAATATGCACAATCGCTACTAGACCAAAATGGCTTTGATCCAGGGGCGATCGATGGTGTGTCTGGAGCATCGACTAAAAATGCGATCCTTCGCGCTCAAAAAACTTTCGGACTCACGCCTGATGGAGTTGTAGGTAGCCGCACGATCGCTGCTCTTGAGAAATCCGCAGATGCGATCGCCGAAAAAGTCGATGTCGCTACTACTACCGTTGCCGCAGGTGAAACTACTGCCACTGTTTCATCGACAGTGATGAATCTGCAAAAATTGCTAGCCGATCGCGGTTTTTACAATGGTGCGGTGGATGGGATCATGGGAAATCAGACGCGCACGGCGATCGTCGCTGCCCAAAAAGCTTATAACCTTACTGTCGATGGGGTTGCTGGATCGCAGACCTTGGCGGCGCTAGAGTCAGATGGTGGTAAATCTACAGTGATACCCATTAGTAACACATCAACCACTAAAAGCGTAGAAGTCTCAAACCTGCAAGATTTGCTAAGCAAACGTGGCTTTTATAATGGTGCTGTCGATGGGATCATGGGAAATCAGACGCGCACGGCGATCGTCGCGGCTCAGAAAAATTATGGCTTAGCCACTGATGGCATTGCAGGTTCACAAACCATCGCCGCTTTGGAGTCAGGAATTAGCCCCGTCAGCACTGCTAGCAAGACTCCCGAAACCGCATCTTCGATCAAGGATGCCAATACTAAAAGTGATAAAAATGTTGTCGCGTTGCAACAGCTACTCGCCAAACGTGGTTTTTACAATGGCGCGATCGATGGAGTCAAGGGAGCGCAGACTAATACAGCGATCGCTTCTGCTCAGAAAGCCTATGGCTTAGCAACTGATGGCATTGCAGGCGCTCAAACTATAGCTGCATTGCAAACAGACGCAAAACCATTAGCTGCCGCCGCCCCATCTGCCAGTAATCAAGCGGCAAAGACTGTGACCACGGCTAACGACGGTGGAGTTGCCAACTTACAAACCTTGCTTACCGATCGCGGATTTTACAATGGACCGATTACAGGATTTCTCGGCACACGCACCACAGAAGCAATTAAAGCCGCTCAAAAAGCCTACGGTTTAACTGCGGATGGTGTGGCTGGAGCGAGAACGATCGCCGCTTTAGAGTTGGGCATACCAAAGAAACAGATTTCTGTAACTAATGTTACTCCCACCGTTCGCGTGGAACCCAAGCCACAAGTTACATCGCAACCAACGCCTCAGCCGCAAGCCGCAGTTGTTGCCCCAGTCGTGCCGCAACCCACGATCCAACCGAAAGCTAAGCCACAAGTACAACCCACAACTGTTGCTGTAACTCCAGTTCCAGTTAAAACACCAGCGCCAGTTACAACGCCAGCGCCAACTACTACTGGCAATTCTCAAGTCTCAGAATTACAACGCTTGTTGACTCAGCGAGGTTTCTACAATGGTAAGGCTGACGGCGTATTAAGTGGCGAAACTCGTAATGCGATCGTTAGGGCGCAAAACTTTTACACAGTTAGCCCTGCTGACGGCTCACCAAGCAATAAACTGATTGATGTTCTTAGCAAAGATACATTTATTTCCGAAGGAAATTAAGTCAGATGCGGTTTCGTAACCTTGCGATTAATTTGGGCGCGATAGCTGCTTTTGCAGCGATCGCCCTCAGCTTGCAGTTCCCCAAACTCAACCAAAGATTGAGCGGTCAAACCTTAGAAGAGACTCAGAAATCAGTCAGAGATGAAGAAGCGCGGCTGAAACTAATTCGGCAATTACCGTCGCGAGGACTCGGATTTAACAACATGATTGCCAACTTTGCTTTTTTGCAATTTTTGCAATACTTTGGCGATGACATAGCACGAAACAGTTTTCAAACGGGATATAGTCTGAGTCCGCTTTATTTTGCCAATATTATTGATCGCGATCCCAGATTTCTAAGTAGCTACATATATATGTCATCTAGCGTGTCGATGTTTGCAGGACTACCCAGAGACGCGATCAATATTTACAGCAAAGGCTTAAAATCTCTAGATCCTGATCAACAACCGAGTGCCTATACAGTTTGGCGATACAAGGCAACCGATCAACTGTTGTTTTTAGGTGATGGCAAAGGAGCTAGAGAGTCTTACCTCCAAGCCGCAGCATGGGGCGATCGGGCAAGCTTGTCAGGCAAAAAACTCGTTGAAAATTCCAAACTTGTTGCCGAATTCTCCCGTCAATCGGCAAAATGGCTAGAGGAAGATCGCGATCTAACCAAAGCGCAAATCGGTGCTTGGTCGATGGCTTTACAAAATGCTGTAGACAAGAAAACCGTCCAAATTATTGCTCAGGAGATCGATAAATTGGGTATGAAAATCGAGATTAAAAATGGTACACCAGTTATTGTCCCTAAACAATAAAAGGGCGCATCGCGCCCTTTTATTGTCTTAGTTAGAAATCAGCCACTTTTGGGCATTTAAACGTTGAATCACGCCAAAGACGAGCAGATCGAGAGGAGCTTTGCGCTCATCGATCAAAAATGGCTCAATCGTACTCGGCGATCGCCCTGCATCAGCACAAGAAAAAGCCTTCTGACCATTGATATCAGCCTTAGAAAAATACACCGTAAATTGGCGTAAACCCTGCGACCAAACGCCATGTACTTGAGAATTGCCAAATTCTAGTCGCAAATCGGTCACACCCTGCTTTCCGAAAGCCTTGATTAAAGCTGGCAGATAGTGAGTATTAATAAACTCTTCAAAGGGTAACTCTTCGATCGCGGGTGGTTTTTCGACTTTGGGCTTAGCGGCTGGTTTTGCCTTGGGTGCTTCAGAAATTGGTGCAGTTTCAGACATGGTTTTTGAAATGTTGTTAAAGAATTATTAAAGAATTTTATTCCGCTTCAGTGTTGATAATCTGGGGTAAGCCCATACTGTAGTTAAGCGATCGATGATTGAGGTTGTAGGTAACTTCGCCCTGTTGCAATAGCGATCGCACAAAATGCTCTAAATCCGAACCAATTCGACGCAAATTGTAATCAGTCAGGTCAGCGCCTTTATAGTCCGCCACAAGCTGATCAAATTGGCGATAGACCTTTTGCAAAGCGCCATCTGTCCAATTCAGTTCATTATCAGGATCGACATCTAATGTGAGAATGCTTTCGCTATCGATTAGCTCATCATTCTTCGGCTCAACGATGGCAGCATAAACTTGAATATGACGGGTAGTGGATTTGAGGGGCATAGATATTTATGAATTTGGTAAATAAGTATTCAAGAACTAACTTTAGATTATTGCAAATTTTTAAGGATTCCCCAAAAAACAAATTAAAAAATAAGCGATCGCCAAGTATGTCACGACATAAAACCCAAAAAGTAGATGCGGCGCTCCGCGCCGCATCTACTTTTTGGGTTTCGATTTGTCTTAAGCTTATGTGCCTTTAAGTTCAAAAATGATTGTGCCGCGCTGCGGGGGGCACAATCATTTTCTGGTTTTTGATATGCATTTTAAATGC
>JAJAZG010000109.1 GCA_026785865.1 Pseudanabaena sp. CAN_BIN31 | reverse complement strand
CACTTCCCTTCAGTTTCTCTGCTGTCTTTTTATACAGCCTTTTCGCTTCGTCTCTTACTTCAATCATTCCTATTTCCTTTCTCTAGTTTCTGCAATTATATCCTAATTAATGGATCTATTATTTCTTGGTAAACCCTTAAATCAATTTCAATTTGTCTGTGAAAACGTTAGTGCCTTTATTTATTCGCGCTCCATATTCAGGCTTTCTCAAATCCTTATGCAGTGAGCCTCGGTTTTTTGTCTTTGACCCAGCGCGAAAGATTGGTGATGCTAACATACTTTCACTACTGACCAAAGTATCACAATTCTGTCCGCTCTAGTGATTTGTCATGTACTGATCGCTTATTAATTCTTAACATTTACGATCGCAATCTCTAACAAACTGGCAACTGCAAACACGAAGGATACTCAACACCATAAAAAACTTGCTGCGTTGCCTCCACAAAATCACTCACCATCGCCTCAGAAGGCAACACCTGCGTATTAGAATGCCGCTCAATCATCGGAAAAGCCGAGCTAGAAATCGCCACCCCAATCCGATGCCCTTTCGCAAAATTCTGACAGGTCGGACGTAACTTAATGCGATATTCATTCACCACATCAGGCTCCACCCACTCAGGCTCAGTCCATGAATTACGGAACCTTGCCCGTAAAACTCCCATCGACACCAACATTTGCTTACCATCGGGATAGATATCCAAAAGCTTAATTACCCAATCAGTATCAGGTGCAGTCGTCGCCGCATAGAGAATAAATTCGGGAATACCTGCGATCGCTAGATCATCCTCTAATTCATCGCTTTGATATACTAAAATATCCCAACGTTGATGGACATGGCGCTGATCGTAAAATCCGTAATTTGTGGAGGGATTAGGATTGCGGGGATCGTAGACGTAGATATCGGGTAATTGATGATTGGTGGTTGGTGATTGGGAATTGAGTTTTTTGTTTGCAGAGAGATAGAGATTTTTGGTGATTGACGTATGTGGGAAGTCTGGGAGGTCTAGCCAGTGGTTTTTGCCCATGAGGAAAAGCTGGACGGGAGCGCGATCGCAAATACCGTTATCAATACCTTTGAGCCAGAAATCAAACCAATCTATTTGTAATTGATCGATTTTAGAAACCGCAGCCTCACCAAAATCAATCTCGCCGACTTTGGGCAACCAAGGCATATGCTGCCAAGGTGCAACTACTAAATGTTGGGGTTGCTTAGTGGCGGCTTTAGCTTGGTGATAGGTGTTAATCGTCGCCTCAATGAAAATATCCGCCCATCCTGCGATGTGCAAGGCTGGTAGATCAAAGCGATCAAAATAACTAAGGGGATTCAACTTTTGCCAATATTCATCATCAGCTTTTTGATTGCCAATCCAATCGAAAAAGAACGCGCCAAAACCTCCAAATTCGGGATTCTTAAATAGAGCTATTTCACTTAATGGCGCAGTCTCTGACCATTTACCAAGTTGCTTTTGCGCTTCAAAAAGTTTCGTGGCTTGTGGCTCCTGCTTTAAATACCATGCGCGATTTTGCGCCAGTTGCAAGCCCCAACCCAAGTTAAAATCTAAACAAACTGCACCGCCAAAATAAAACCAACCATGATATAAATCTGCCGTTGCCATGCTGGGACAGATCGTAACTAATCCCTGCGGCTGGTGCACTGCGGCTTGAAACTGCGTCACACCTTGGTAGGAAAAGCCATACATTCCCACCTTGCCACTGCTGCCTTCTAGCTCCTTCGCGCACCATTCCACCGTGTCAAATCCATCGTCATACTCATTGCAAAATGGATAGAATTCACCCTCAGCAGTACCGCAACCTCGCGTATCTTGGATTACGACAATATAGCCTTGGCTGGCATACCAACTAGGATGAGCGTAGGTACAGGTCGATGCGATCGCCCGACCGTAGGGCAAGCGCATCAATAACACTGGCAAAGGCGTATCAACATTTTTGGGACGATAAATATCAGCCGTCAAGTTAATGCGATCGCGCATCGGAATTTTAACTTGACGCTGCACATTAACTTTGGCGTGAAATGAAGTTAATTTAGGAGGCATTGTAAATATGTCTTAGTTCTATTGCCAATCTGGAAAAACTTTTCTAATTTCAATGAGTAGATCGTCTAGTTCTTCTAAGGCTTGCATTACATCTATGCTCAGACTGCCCAAATTATCTTTAAGAGACAATTCCACCAATAATTCGCGCTTACTAGCGATCGCAACAAATCTTTCTTTGAAAATTTCAGGAGTGACCATATCAAATTGTTAATAAATTAGTGTAAGTTGGCAAGGACAGCAATTGGCGCTGTCTCTACTAATACTTTAACTCAAAAACTATGCTTTACTAATTTGTCATAGTACAAACCTAAAAAGCAGTGGCGTGCGCCACTGCTTTTTAGGTTCTGGTTTTATTAGCAGCTATATGTTGTCGCCATGTTCTGAAGAGATATTCTTTTTAGGCTTAGAATTCTCATCAGTCAATTCTTCCATTCCTATTGTGCCTGCAAGAAAATCATCGATCTCCGCTCTAGCTGTAATAATTGAATCTTCAACTTCAGTGCCAAGGGCAGAAAAGTCAAATTCACTTTCCAATTCACTATCATTATCCTCAATCTCCACAGTCTCATTGTTGGGCGAGTCAGTATTAGGTAGTAAATTAGATACAGTTGGTAAATTCAATGAATTTGTGGATCGCTCTTCAAATTCTTCATCAAATTCGTCCATGAGACTATCTAATAAATTATCCGCAAAACCGTAAGTAGCATCATCCGAAATATCCAAGGATGTGTTCTCTACGGATGGGTATCCAATAGACAAATTGTCTAAATCAGCAAAAGTTTCACCACCTAAATCTTCTTCATCAGTCATCTCTTCAAACCAATTACTTGAAAAATCTATCGACAGATCAGAATTAGGCTCACTAAACTCGGTGTCTAGCCCTAAATCACTGGGTTCAGATAGACTAAACTCTGAAGAATTCACGAAGATTCCTAAATCTAAATCATTGGGTATTGTATTAAAAATGACGGATTCTTCTATATCATCATCTAATATACTTGCTGGGATAGAATTGCTAGATTCTAAAGTGTCACTAAACTCGATTGTCTCGTTATCAGGTTCTACAGACTCTATATCTTCAGATTCTATATTTTCAGTAAGGGCTGAAAAAGTTGTTTCGTTTTCAGGTGCATCTGATAGGCTATCGGCTACTGAGTCATTCAAGAACTCATCATAGTCAAAGTCTATTTCTTCTTCTAAAATATCGCTAAATATGAAGGAGGCATCTAATTCTGATTCACTTAATAGTCCTTCAACAGAATCTAAGGGAATTTCTTCCACTGAATTCGGTAGGGCTGTAAAATTATCATCAGAGTCATCAGACGTATCAAAGCTAAATACTTCATCTAGCAAATCATCATCTGTGATCGGTGAGAAGTCTTGTAGATCAAAGCTAGAATTGCGAGTCTCAGATAAATCCACAGTCGGAGATTGGGGAAAGTCTTCAGGTAGTTCAGATCCGATCGCTTCAGAATGCCAAATTAGATCGTCTAGATTATCAATTTCAGATTCTAGGATTCCTTCTTCACCTGTATCAAACAATGAAGGGAAATTTGTTTCTAATTCTGCTAAATCTAGGATTTGTGGCTCTGATGCGATCGCGGGTTCTGAGACAAAATCATCATCAGCATCTTCTTCTTGCAGACTTATATGGCTGTCAAATGGATCGACGATATCTTCAACAGATTCAATAGCATCAGATAAAATAGGAACTTCAAAATTAGCCTCTTCAGGTTGCCATATTGAGTCTGAATCATCAGACTGAGCATTCAGACTTTCGGCTATACTCTCATCAAACAAGGAGGAAATATCAGAATCTACTTGCTCATCTATAGATAAATCTGATGCTTCTTGAAGCTGTGATTCTGAATCTAGATTTTCATCTCCTTGAATATTTGTGAGAATATCTAATTGATCGGGAATAAATTCTTCACTTTCTTGAAAGAAGCTATCTGAGAAGTTGTCATTGTAACTACCAGATTCAGCTAAATCAGGATAGTTATCAGATCCAACTAGGTCATCAGGACTCATCAATGGACTTTCTTCTTGCTCAAAAGCGAATTCTTCTGAAAGTCCAGCATCCGCCGAAGTCTCAAAATAAACATCAGGGACTTGATTAGGTAAACTAGCTAATTCTTCTTCAATGACCGATTGTGACGAGTCATTAGAATTACCGATAAATGCCTCATTGAGAGAGTCATCAAGTGATTGATCGAATGTCATGTCAAATGGCGACTCATCAAAAGATATGTCAAATGTACTACTAAAGACTTCTCCAGATGGGGTCTCAAGAGATTCTTCTAATGACTCATTAGACTCATAGATACTGTAATCATCATCGGCTATAAAATCAAACTCCTCAGAAACTTGATCATAAGAACTTTCAGCTAGAGGGTTTGACGCAAACATATCATCTACGATCGCATCATTATTTGGCTCTACCACTGCTCGGTCTTCTATAGCAAATGGATCAAAATCTGAGGTGACATTCATGTCAAATTCTTGAGTTGAAATGTTACTATCAAAGAATGAATTTAAACTGTCTAGTGTAGACTCTATATCCATTTTAGGTATTTGGAAGTCATCATCCAAATCAGGAATCGAAAAATCTACAGAAGTTGGTAGATTGGCATTTGCATCTTCAGCAAGCAGTGATGGAGTAGTACCAAAAGCGGTATCGTCTTCAAATGAAGAAGTAGCTGAGACAATCATCGGATCGATAGAGGCTTCGCTGATCGCAAACTCATTGACTCCCTCCATTGGAACTTTTAGATTTGGTACAGTATCTGCACTCAGTTCATCTTCAAAATTGATTGCATACTCATCAATATTATCGAGTGGATACTCTTCATAGACTTCTTGCCTGAGATCGTCAAGGAGAGACTGTTCGATGTCAGACATATCTGTTAATTCTAGGGATGCTGCCACGCTTTGATCTTGGTCGTGATCACCAATACTTGTGAATGCATCAGCAATTTCTTGCTCTGGGCTGAGAGAATCTGGAATCGTTACTGAATCGAGGTCTTGCTCAAATCTTAAGTTGAAGGTAGAAGAAATTTCAGGATTTTCTATAAATTCGTTGGAAATCTCTTCTTCAAGATTTTCTTCAAATAAATATTCTTCATCATTTAGATCGGTATTTAGATCGGTTAAATTGGCACCATCTTGGCTACTTGACGCTAGATTATCGATATTAGATTCAGTATATGTAGCGTCGGAGGCTTGTACTGAAATAGCAAACGTAGTCGCAGCTACAGCGATCGCAGGTGCGACAAATCCTAAGCCAGCATCAGATCGATCTGGTGCAGAATCAAGCAAGCTATTGATCGATGTGTCAGTTAGCTCAACTTCTGGGGTCGTCGAAATATCTTTAACAGTAAAGGCTGGAGCTTCAGAAACAAGAGTGGGCAGGCGGAAAAATTGAATGCCTTGCAACAGTTGCTGCGCCTGATTTCCCATCGCTTCTGCCTGTTGTCTCGCCGATCGCGTTAGGTTTGCTGTGCGATCGGCTAGCTGCGCGATTTCACTGATATAGCTAGCTGTAGATCCTGCCGCATCGGCAATTTCGGTACTAGATTCAGTGATAGTTTGTCCAATCTGGACAACTTCCTCGGTGGCACTTTGAATGCTATCAAAGGCGGATTGCGAAGCTTCAACACCTGATGTAAAGCCTGAAACTAGTCCACTTAGATTCTGGACTTCGGTATCGATCGCCGTAACAACAGTTTGGATCTGCGATGTGCGTTGTTGCAATACCGTCAAACCACTATTGGTTTGAGTTGCCAAATCATTAACTTGTCCTGCGATCGCTTCAAATTCACGAGCTACGCCAGCAAATTGTTTAGGATCTTTTTGTTCAGCAGCACGAGCTGCGACGAGGGTGGCATTGAGGGCGAGAACTTGGGTTAACGAAGCAATTTGCCCTTGATCTTGCACAAATTGCTCTGCTAGACCGACAAATTCGCCCAAAGTTTTCATGCGTTGCACGATCTGGGCTGAGCCTGTTTGCAAGACGCTAATACTCTCGGTGAGGGTATTAATGGCCGTTTGTCCAGAGGTCACAGTGTCGCGGACTTCTTGGAGTGATTGATTCGCGACATTGACCTGCGCGGCCGATCGCTGGGCGATCGCGGCTACTTGTTCGGTCAGAGCTTGCCCTTGGGCAACCGACTGGGCTTGCTCGGCAGTGTTTAGCACCACGGTTCGGGCGAGTTCTTCGAGATCGGATGCACCTTGAGCGACTTGCTGCGCCGTACCTAAAACGCTAGAGATAATCTCCACGAGTTTTTCGCGCAAACGGTTAAGCGTATCGGCGACTAATCCTGTAGCGCGATCGTTTACCTGCGCTTCAATGGTGAGATCGCCCTCCTCCATCGATGAGACGACATCCAGTAAGTCGCCAACCTCTGACTCCATTAATTGTGTTTCAGCAAGATTTTGTTTGATTTGTGCTGCTGTCGTGTCGTCATCTGAGTTTGATGATTGAGCCAATTCACCACGCAAGTGAATTTCATTGGTTTTAACTCGTTGAAAAGTGCTTTTTAGCGAGCGGCTAAGCCGCTCAATTTCATCCTTACCTGCAACGGCTTCGCCTGCATTTCCTTGTTGGTTTAAGAAGCGATCGCACTCTTCGGTAAGTGGCTCCAGTCGCTTTTTGATGGAGTTGACAAATCCTAATATGGCGATCGCTAAAATTGCACTAATGCCGACGGCTGTACCACCAACTAAAATCAATAGCTTATTGGTGATTTCTGCCTCTGGCAAATAGGTAGCAACGAGCCAGTCACTACCCGCGATTTTGCGATAAGCCCATAGGTTGCCACCTGTTTGAGCGATGCCGACTGGTTGCGTTTTGGCTTGCTGAGCAAGGCTAAGGAGAGATTCTTCTGTAGGATTTTGTACAGACGGAGCAGCCGTAATTGCCTTACCACTGGCATTAATAACCACAAATCCAATTTTGCTCTCACTGCCAGCAGCAAGATTTGTCGCGTTTACCAATAAAAGCTCACTGGCGATCGAGTCAGCACTGACGATCCCTACAACCTTCTGCCCATCCCTGATGGGAGCGCTGTAGCTGATAATTGTCTTCCCCAAAGCGGTGTACGGCTCCGACCAAGATGCTTGCCCTTTCAGCGCCACTTGATAGAAAGGCGCTTTTAGAATATCGGGGCGATCGCCAGATATAAATTTGTCATTAGGCGCAGCTAGCTTTTGTCCAGATATTTCAGGCTTTAAGCCAGATTGTTCTTTCCAAACATAAGGAACAAGAGTCTTGGTTCGGGTAAATAGGAGATTACCACTTG
>JAJAZG010000108.1 GCA_026785865.1 Pseudanabaena sp. CAN_BIN31 | reverse complement strand
CTTTTTTGGCGCTAAGTCCTCTTGCTCAGCCGTCTGTCGCTCAGTCAGTTAATGAATCAGTTACTACTCAGCCATCTGTTACTAAGAAGGTTAGTGTTGAGAAGGTTAGTGTTGAGAAGGTTAGCAATCAGGAGCCAGCAACAGTCAATGATCTTTTAAAAGCTTCCAGTAAGTCTTCCGATCTTGCAATTGACAAAAAGCTTACACCTACTCAGCCAGTATTAGCCCAAGCTGACGAAACAAAGACTTCCCCCGAAGCTTCCAGTAAAGAGCCAGATCCAAGTTTTGGTTCTAGCTTTACGATCATTCCGCAGATTGGAACATTGGGATTTGGTTTGGGTGTGGCAACACCTATCACCAGTGACCTCCAAGCGAGAGTTGGGTTGAACTATGCTGGGTTTGGCATAACTACTAAAACCAATGACATCAACCTTGATGCCAATCTGAATTTATTCAGTGTGTCCGCTTTGGTAGATTATTACCCCTTTGGCGCAGGTAGCTTTTTCGGAATCACAGGTGGTTTAGTTTACCAAACCAATCGCCTTGAAGGTAAAGCCACAGGGAATAGCATTACGGTAAATGGAACAGCGTATCCTCTTACTCCTGCTGATCGTGTTGATGGAACCTTTAGTTTTCCTAATAATATCGCTCCCTATGTTGGCATCACCTTCGGCAATTCCTTTGGTAATAAGGGCGGTTTGGGTTTCTTTAGTAGTGTGGGTGTTTTATTTTCTGGTACTCCCAAAGCAGATATCACTGCTTCTGGCCCGATCCTCGGTAATAATGCATTTAAGTCCGATTTGAACAAGGAAATTTCTAGGGCTCAAGATGAAGTCAATAAAAACGTTCCAGGTATTTACCCCGTTTTATCTTTTGGTTTGACCTACCAGTTTTAACCGTTTCCAAAACTGTTTTTTAAAATTTATCATCCCCCTGTTTTTCGATAACAGGGGGATTTTTTATTCATGGTTCTTAGGAACTTATTTTGCCTAACCGATCGCCAAATGAAAAAAATCGCAAAGCCGCTTTCCCAATTACATTCTCTTTCGGCACAATTACTTCACGTATTATATATCTAGGCGCTTTGGCAATATCGTTTAAAGCTTCACCATTACGATAAACCTTACCATTTTTTACAGCAATGCGATCAAGTACTACTTTCCTAACGTCCTAATTGCTGCAACAATTCCTGTGTTGATAGCACTGGTACAGTAGAACTCAAAAAGCCTTGAGTATCGCGTGTCAAAATCGCATCTAGTTCTTGATCGACAGCACAAAAAATTTGAACCGCATCTTCAAAATCAGCCAAACCAGATTTGAAAGCTGATTCCAAAACCCCTCGGTTAACTGGACAAATAACCATAGCAGTCAATGTTTCTAAAACTGCTTGTCTTGCCTGCTCAACACTGCGGGTGTGTTTACGGGAAATATAGAAAATATCTGTGAGCGTCGTTGCCGTAACATAGCCAACAATTTGACCAGTATTGATTGCCTGAAAAATTAGTTCTGCATCTTGAGCAAATGGCTCTCGTTGCAACAAAAAATCTAGGACAATATTGGTATCAATTAAAACTCTCACTGGAGATATTTCTCCACTCGACGCTCTTCTAGCATTGCCGCTACTTCTTTATCTGTCGGTGCAGGCTGATCTGTCTTTAACAAGCCCCGCATCCGCTGAATAGCACCTGATCGATCAACCTCGAAAATTGGCTGATTTTGCAGTGACTCAATTATGGCGCTTACTAGCGCAAGGCGATCGCTAGAGGTTAACTTAAAGACCTCCGCTTTCAGTTCTTGTAACAACATAGATAACTCCTATACTTGAAGATCTCTTTTTCTGGTGATTATCAAAATACAAATTTAGATATTACTTATTTGTTGTAATCGCGCCTAAGCGATCGCCAAATGGAAAAAACCGCAAAGACGCTTTCCCGATTACATTCTCTTTCGGTAAAAATCCCCAAATATGCGAATCATTACTGTGATTGCGATTGTCGCCCATCATCCAATAATATCCTTTCGGTACAATTACTTCACGCATTGTATATCTAGGTGCTTCAGCAATATATGACTCGTTTAAAGCTTCCCCATTGCGATAGACTTTGCCATTTTTTACAGCAATGCGATCGCCTTCGATGCCAATTAAGCGTTTGATGTAGGCTTTGGTATTATCTTCGATCGCAGGAGATTTGGGAGGATAAAAAATCAAAATATCGCCGCGTTCTGGAGCTTGCCATTGTTGGGAAATCTTATCGACTAAGATGCGATCGCCGACTTGCAAAGTTGGCTCCATTGAGCCAGAGGGAATGAAACGTGGCTCGACAATAAAGGTACGCAAAAATAAGGCGATCGCAAGGGCTGCGACAAAAATACGAATGGTTTCACCATGTTGTTGCCACCAAGGTTTAACGGAGACTTGCGGATCGAGCTTACTTTCTGAGGACATTAATCAATTTTTATATGTAGTTTGCTCTCATTAAAAAGTAGTGGCGCAAAGCGCCACTACTTTTTAATATTTAGGAAGATTTAAGTTACCAGCGCGATTATCAAATGGCCAATAACGAAACATCGCTCTGCCAACCAGATTTTCTTCGGGCAGAAATCCCCATGCGTGGGAATCTAAACTATTATTGCGATTATCGCCCATTACCCAATATTTACCATTTGGCACTGTGAAAAATGGATGATCTTTACCAGATTGCACATTGTTGGGACGGAAACAATTGGGGCAGAGGGCATCATCTTGAGTTGGCAAAGTGTAATTAAGCGGAGAAAGAATATACGGCTCGTTGAGAGGCGTATCATTTATAAATACTTTGCCGTCGTGAATGCTGATGCGATCGCCTGGCAAACCAACCACGCGCTTGATATAAACCTTAGTCGCATCAGGCACAACAGAATTAACGGGCGGATTAAATACCACTATTTCGCCGCGTTCGGGTTTGCGCCAACGAAAGGAGAGCTTATCGATGATTAGGCGATCGTCGATTAATAGAGTTGGCTCCATTGAGCTTGAAGGAATGAAGCGTGGCTCCGCAATAAATATTCTCACGCCAACTGCCAACAAAATCGCTACTGTGACGGTGGGAAGATTATCAGCTAAGAAACTTTTGACTGAATTTTCTTGTTTTGGCACGGGTGGCGCTTGCTTGGGATCGTTGGGAGGATTATCAGATGACATAGAAATGCTCGCGGGATATGTACTTATCTTAATCTTGCTTGCAAGAGTTTAGGATGTGCGCTGCAACAACCTAAACTTTAGTTTTTAAGGCACTGGGAACTTCGATCGCGCGATCGCCAGACAGATTAAATTCTTGATGAATCACCTTTAGGGCTTGTTCTGCTTGATGATCGCGTACCACACAACTAACTTTAATCTCGGATGTGGCGATCATCTCAATATTAATGCCTGAATCAGCAAGAGCGCTAAACATTCGCGCTGCGATTCCTGTTTGATGGATCATATTTGCGCCGACGATACTGACTTTGCTAATGTCACGATCGCAGCTAACTTCACCATAGCCGAGAACTTTTGCATATTGTTTCAGTGCGGTTTCGGCTTTAGCTAGATCGGCGATCGCCACGGTAAAGGCGATTTCGTTAACACCGCGATCAGACTGCGATTGCACGATCATATCCAAACTAATATTTTGTGCGACAAGCTGCTCAAGGATTTTTGCTGCCATACCTGGGCGATCGGGTATTTGCTGCACCGCAATTCTGGCGCGATTGCGATCGAGAGCAACGCCGCGAACTGGGGAAACATCTGAGTCGTTGTTAGAAATAATGTCACAGGCTTGATGCGATCTCACTGGCACATCGAAGGTTTTTTGGATCGCCGCGATCGCCGCTTCACCGTCGGATGCAGCAATCACACAACTAATTTTAATTTCTGAAGTGGAGATCATTTGAATATTGATCCCCGCTTCAGCTAAAGCCGTAAACATTTGGGCGGGAACTTGTGGTCTCCCGACCATGCCCACACCGATAATGCTGATTTTGGCAACATTAGGATCAACAGTTACTAAACTTGCCCCAATCTCTAGTCCACGAGTCACGACTTCTGCCAATTGCAATTGATTTTGAGGAATTGTGAAGGCAATGTCATTTACCCCCTCTGTTTCTTGCACCGCTTGAATAATTAAGTCAACATTGATCCCGCGATCGGCTAGGGGTTTAAATAACTGTGAGGCAATTCCAGGGCGATCGGGAATTTGCAAGAGCGCGATTTTGACTTGATCGTAATCAATCGAGACTGTCTCAACAAAACGATTCACTTCTAAAGATTGGAGATTCCCCGTACCAATGCGTGACGAAGTGATCACCGTACCCGCATCGTCGAGCCAACTCGATCGCACACACATTTTTACGCCAAAATTACGCGCAATTTCGACCGATCGCGGATGCAGGACTTTCGCGCCTAAGCTAGCTAGCTCTAGCATTTCATCGCAAGTAATTTCCGTCAACATTTGCGCCTTGGAGACAATGCGCGGGTCAGTGGTCAAAATGCCAGGGACATCGGTATAAATTTCGCAAATATCAGCATTGATCGCGGCGGCGATCGCCACTGCTGAAGTGTCGGAGCCGCCGCGCCCTAAGGTCGTAATTTCTGTACTTGGTAACCCCGTTGTTTGATCAATTGCTACGCCTTGGAATCCTGCAATCACCACGACTTTACCAAGCTCAAGCGCCGCGTTGATCTGAT
>JAJAZG010000107.1 GCA_026785865.1 Pseudanabaena sp. CAN_BIN31 | reverse complement strand
CACATATCCAAGATTAGTTATAGCATGAAACTTATACCCTGTATAGGTTTTTGTAGTTAAAGTTAAGATAATTGTCCATTTTCGGGGCATCGAACCCCTCAATGGACTCGCTTTCATCCCGTCGCTCACCCTTGTAAACGGTTAGAGCGCGGGGCTTCCCGCTTGTTAAGCTAAAACTCTCAACAGGCTGTAATATCCCAGCCAGCCAATTCATCAACCGAAAAAATTTGACCAACGGTAATGGCTTGTGTACCTCTCTCTCGAAGTTCGTCAATTTGATCATTTCCGTGATCGTTCACCTCAGTAATTCTAAAAACTACTTTTTCCGCATTTTCTATCACGATGGCTTCAAAAGACATATCTGTGGTTAGCGCTCCAATTGGATCAGGATGGTCTGGAGACTGAGGGAATTCAGAGCCTCTACGCATCTTACCCACGATAGTTCCATTCAACTCGAATTTATGTTGAGTATTATTTTTCATTATCTTATTTATAGATATTAATTTGTAGACTGCTCGCTTTTTATGGAAGACAACTTGCTCATTGCCTTTTTGACGCAATTAGAGCAAGAAGTACAAAATAACTAAAGTTTATTAATCTTTTTAGCTAACTCTATATCGAGAGCGCTGATTCCACCCGCGTCATGGGTAGTTAGATCGATAACTACACGACTGTAGACGTTAAAAAGCTCAGGATGGTGATCCATCTTCTCAGCAACGATCGCCACTTTGGTTATGAAGGCGAAAGCTTCGACAAAATTTGAGAACTTGAATTCTCTATGCAATTTCGCTTCAACTACTTTCCAATCAGATAGTTGCGAGATCTCTGCTGCAATTTCTTTGTCAGTCATCTTGGCTTTAGGCATAAAAAATAATTATTTTTGGTTGCTTTAATTGGTAGGTAAGCATAATCAAATCCAAAAAGCTGTAGCGCTCGCGCAGCGAGCGCTACAGCTTTTTTTGGGTTTTGAGGTTTCTTTTGCTTACATACTTATTCTGAGCAACTACTGTTTGATTTGATGTATGAGTGTTTGATTACGACATAATTCGTAATGATGTAGCGATCGCTAAGAAACTAAAAGAAGCTTATGCCTAACTACAAACTTACGAAAATGATTGCTGAGGCGATCGCATAGAATTGCGAGACTATTTTCTAACTCTTACTGCTTCTGCTTACTCAAAGACTCAATCTCTTCCACCAAATTATCTAAATTCAAACTATCCAATTTTTCTAAGCGTAAGGACTCAGACTGTTCTATATTCCAACCTAGAAAATCTATATTCCAACCTAGAAAATCTGCATCATACAATAAGCTTGATGTCATATTTTTAACCCACAATTAGACCTAACAATGGGCTTAAGCCCATTGCCTATTCAAGTTATCTTAACTTTAATTATAATTTACCGATCAAAAATTCCTAATGAACTATCTTTTTTCTGTTTGATAATCTCGATCGCCTCTTCACACTTACTTCCAGTCGGCAACCAATGGATCGGCAGATTCCCATTCCCTGAACCGCGAAACCATGTTCTCTGACGCTTTGCAAACTGGCAGGTGTGAATCACAGTTAGTGATTTGGCAGTTTCCAAATCGATTCTATGAGATAAGTAATCACCCATTTCGCCATAGCCCAGCGTTTTTAAAAGTGGTAAATCTACACCATAGCGCTCTTGCAAATCGCGAATTTCGTCCAGCCAGCCATTGGCTAACATCTGTTCAGCGCGATCGCTTACTAACTGACGATAAGTATCGAGATCCTCACATTCCAAGCCAATCTGCACAATTGGATAACTCGGTGGTTGCTCATATTGCTGCGCTGAAAGTGACTGCCCTGTCACATAAAAAACCTCTAGCGATCGCAAAGTTCTAATTTGATCATTGGCATGAATTTTGGTTGCACCAATTGGATCGACTTGCTGTAAAACTTGATAGCAGTAATTTTGTCCTAACTCTTCAAGTTGCGATCGCAGTTCAGGTTGCGGCGGCACGCGAGGAATTTTTAATCCTGCGGTAATTGCCTTAATGTACAAACCTGAACCACCAACCAAGATTGGTGTGATTCCCTCTGCATGAAATTTAGCAATTAAAGTTTGGGTTCGATCTTGATAATCTGCCAATGTCAAAGTCTGATCTGGCTCAATAATATCGATCAAATAATGCGGAACATCATCACGTTCTGCAATTGTCGGCTTAGCAGTCCCAATATCAAAACCGCGATAAACTTGCCGCGAGTCTGCACTTAAAATTGGCGCATTTAAGTGTTTGGCAAGGGCGATCGCTAAACTCGTCTTACCCGTCGCGGTTGCGCCCAAAATTACGATTAAGCCGACAGAATTCATTTACATCTCAGAATAAAATTAAAGCTATATGCAAACAATTAACTTGCGATCGCAAGTTAATTGTTTGCATCAATACAGCATCCTCCCTAAATGATACATTGCCCTAAGGTGATAAAATTCCGTAATGATTGACAACATCTGTAAATTTTTGGCAGAGAACTTCTCGGCAGATTTTGCGAGTTGGCTCTTAGGGGAAGCGATCGCTTTAACCAAGATCGAACCATCCGAGCTTTCAGTAGAGCCAATCCGCGCTGACTCAGTAATATTTCTAGAATCAACAGAAATCATTCTGCACCTAGAGTTTCAAACTGAGCCAAATAAAAATATCCCTTTCCGCATGGCAGATTATCGACTGCGGCTGCACCGTAAATTCCCTAATAGACAAGTTCATCAGGTCGTTATTTATCTTTCTCCCAGCCAATCGAACCTAGTCTATGAGACGACTTTTAACTTAGGAGAACTGAGCCATACCTTCAATGTCATTCGTTTATGGGAACAGCCAACAGAAATATTTCAGCAATATCAAGGGTTATTACCTTTTGCGACCTTATCAAAAACTAGCGATCGCGCTGAAACCTTAAGACAGGTTGCCAAGCAAATTGAAAATATTGCTGATAAGCAATTACAAAGTAGTGTAGCCGCCTCGACCGCTATAATATCTGGTATAGCCTTGGACAGGGAAATAATCCAAAGATTACTAAGGAGTGACATCATGAAAGAATCAGTGATTTATCAAGATATCTTGAGCGAAGGTATGGCTGAAGGTAAAGCTGAAGGCAAGGCTGAGGGCAGAGCTGAGGGTGAAGCTAAAGCGACTAATCAGATCGCTTTGAATATGTTGCGTTCTAATGTTGCGCCAGATTTAGTTGCTCAATTTACTGGATTAGCTCTAAAACAAATCCAAAAGTTACAAAAGCTTTCTGCTAAAGAATCTAAAGCTCCGAAGTCTCCAAAAACAAAGCGATCGCCTAAATCCTAATTAGTGCCATCGCCTAATAATTCCTGATGCTTGAGAAGAGGCGATCGCTAATTACCTAACTGGCGGCGAAAGTCTCTGGGACTGAGGCGCAATGGATTTTGAGTGTCCCAAAGCCCTAGCTCTTGCAATCGCGCCTTTGATTGAGCGCGGCTAATCCTCGCGTCATATTTTGTATTGGGTGCAGAGGAATCAGCGATCGCCAAACCCTCGGATACCAAATATTGATTAACTAATAGATTATCTTTCCAAATATAAGCAAGTAGGCGATCAGAGTTATCCTTCTGCTTCACATCAAATTCTAGAATCACCTTCTGCTCCTTGATCAAATCAGATAGACGCTGACGGGCGCGATCGCCCCAAGGTGATTGCTCTTTGAGTGGCGCACTAAGTCCTATCAGTCGCACTCGTTGGATAGTCGTGTTGTCCTTATTGGCAATCGAAGCCTCGACCGTCTGACCACTGATCACACGATTAATAATCCAGAGTTCGCCATTTATTCGATCTTTGGGCTGTGTGAACGCGATCGCCAGATTAGAGATAGTCAAGAAGGCGATTAAGAGTCCAACTAAAATAAATGGACGTGCCGAAAAATTAGAAAGAGATGGAGAAAGCGATCGCTTCTGCTCAGTTTTAGGATTCATCGATTTTTGCATAGGTAAGTAAGCATAAAAAACCCCAAAAAGCTGTGGCGCATGCTGCGCGTGCGCCACAGCTTTTTGGGGTTTTTATTAATGCGTTGCCATCATTTCTAGTTCATAAAGACTAGCGTATAAGCCTTGTTTGGTAATTAGTTGCTCATGATTGCCAGACTCGATCACTTCGCCTTGCTTGAGTACGAGAATGCGATCAACATTGCGAATTGTCGAAAGACGGTGGGCGATGATGATCGTGGTACGATCAATTAGAAGTCGATCTAAGGCTTGTTGAATCAAAAATTCAGTATTGACATCAAGGCTAGCCGTGGCTTCATCTAAAATTAAAATGCGCGGATCGCGGATGGCGGCTCTGGCAAAGGCGAGTAATTGCTTTTGTCCACCAGAGAGATTTGTGCCTCGCTCACGCACTTGCGTGCCATAGGCTTGAGGTAGTTCTTGGATAAAGCGATCAACATTCATTAACTCGGCGGCTTCGACTACTTGCTCGATCGCATAGTCTTCACCGAGAGTGATATTTTCTTTAATATCGCCAGAAAATAAAAATGCATCCTGTAAAATCACCCCCACACATCGCCGTAACTCCGCTTGGGTAATTTCACGAATGTCTATACCATCGATTAAAATTCTGCCTTTGCTTGGCTCATAAAGTCGGGACAATAGGCGAATAATTGAGCTTTTACCTGCACCCGTTGGTCCAACAAGGGCAATTTTCTCACCCGCTTTCAGCGTAAAGGTCACATCTTTGAGGACATACTCATCAGACTTGTAGCCAAACCATACATGGTCAAAACAAATTTCGCCAGTCCCTTCGAGGGGTAAGGTTTTGGGATGTTCAGGATCGCGGATGTCGATTGGTTCTTGCAAAATCGCATTGATGCGTTCAACAGCTGTAAATCCTGCTTGAATCGTGGTGAATTTTTCAGCTAGTTGACGGATCGGATCGAAAAGTCGTTGCGAAAACAGCACAAATGCGGAAAGTTCGCCAAAGGTAAGATTTTTTTGGACAATTTGTCCACCGCCTAGCCAGAGTACAGCCGCGATCGCGACTAGAGCGATCCATTCTAGAGTTGCGGATACTGCCGAATCATGAAAAACGGTGCGATTTACCTCGTCCACGTACCGCTTATTTACTTTGAGGTGTTGAGCGGAGTTAAACTTTTCGCGACGAAATAATTGGACAATATTTGCGCCAATAATATTTTCTTGCAAGATCGAATTAAGTTCGGATAGGCGATCGCGTGCCTTAAAATTTGCTTTGCGATATTCATGCTGAAAATAGACAATTAAGGCAGTCACTGGGATGACCATCGTGAGGAGCAGCAAGGCTAAGTCCCAACGAAGTAAAAACATAAATATAGCGATCGTGCCAATCGAGGCAAAATCGCTCAATACGCCCACAGCACCAGTGGCAAATACATCGCCTAATGCTTCGACATCGCTAGTTAGGCGGGTAATTAGACTACCAACAGGTGTGCGATCAAAAAAACTGGTTGATAAAGATGTGACATGACGAAATAAATCAGCGCGAATATCGGCGGTGATTTTTTGTCCGACCTCTTGCACCAAGTAGCCCTGCCAAGCCTGAAACGTAAGACGGACGGCGATCGTCAATAAAATGACTAAGCAAATCCATCGCAGTCCCAGCAAATCCTGATTTTTAATTGGTCCATCGATCGCTTGCTGCACCAAAATTGGCTGAACAGCACTCGAAATCGAGAGAGGCACAAGTAAAATCAACGATATGACAAACTGTTTAGAGTTTTGCTTTGCGTAAGGCAATAGACTCAGGATCAATCGCCAATCATTAGTTTTGACGCGATTTGAAGGCTGAGTGTTGGCAGAGCTAGCTTTGGCGGTGTTGATCACTATTCGAGATCCCTGTTGCCGGGGTTACGAGAAGGATCGCTATTAAGGAATCCAAATACGAACAAGCTAATGAAAAATATGACAGTGATGTAAACCACTATTTTTAAAGTGAGCATGAATAAATAATCTCCGTATAAATATCTAATAATTTATCCTATGTTAGATCTTATCGGAAAAGATGGAAATTCGTTATGCTTTCTTGAGGTAAGTTATTTGCTTTTGAGTATAAATACTTAAATCTATAAGTTTAAAAGATTTCCAAAAAAGAATATCCCACTGGTAGGGGTTTAGCATTTGCGCCACCATATCTCAACCCATCACTAAAATCTCACTTCGCAAATGCTAAACCCTCTTCGCCTCAAACAATAAATTGTCGCTGCGTTGTGAGGTTTGGGCGAAGCATTCCCAAACAGAGATATCTTAGAATTTATAAGTATCGGTGGGAATGCTTCGCCCCTACTAATATATATCTTCTGGTTGATCGCCTATTTTGCGTATTTTTATTATCAAAAATTGCCTTAATCTTTGCGCTAAAAAAAAAATTTAACCCAACGTTAAGAAAATAGAAATTTTTAAGCTTTTGAGCTTGACTTCATGATTATACTGAGATATGCAAACTGCCACTACCCAACTTGATAGGCTTGATCCAGTTAATCTCGAAAATTGCGATCGCGAACCTATACATACTCCTAACTGTATCCAGCCACAAGGTGTATTGCTGGTACTAGCTGAACCTGATCTACGAATTGTTCAGATTAGCGAAAACGCTCCTGATATTTTAGGGATTGCGGTTGCTGATTTGCTTGATCGCCCTTTGGTAGATTTTATTAGTAGCGATCGCGGCGACCTTACGCAGATCATTCGCGGTTGCCTTGAGCACAATTTTGAAAATATTAATCCACTAAATCTTACGATTGCCACTGCCCATGAAGCGCCTCGCAACTTCAACGGCATTATTCATCGCGCTCCCAGTGGGGAGATTGTATTGGAATTGGAAATTTTGACAGCAGAGACTGGTGAAGATTTCTTTCAATTTTATCGTCAGATCAAAGCCACTCTCGCAAAAATGCAGACAGCCGAGAATTTAGCTGCTCTATGTGACCTAGTGGTGAATGAGATGCGCGTGATTACAGGATTTGATCGGGTGATGATCTATCGCTTTAATGAGGATGGTCATGGAAATGTGATTGCAGAATCTAAAAATAATGACTTAGACTTAGATACCTTTCTGGGAATGCATTTTCCAGCTGCCGATATTCCCAAACAAGCAAAGCATCTCTATACACTTAATTGGCTGCGACTGATTTCGCATGTAAATAGCGAACCAATTAGATTAGTTTCCAACTATAAAAATCCCCATCCACTCCTCGACATGAGCTATTGCGGCTTGCGGGCGGTGTCGCCTGTACATATCCAATATCTTAAAAATATGGGGGTTACTGCATCGATGTCAATTTCCCTAATTCAGAAACAACAGCTTTGGGGATTGATTGCCTGTCACCACCACACTCCTAAATTAGTCTCTTACGAAATCCGCACTGTCTGTGAGTTTTTGGGGCAGTTAATGTCTACAGAGCTGGCGACTAAAGAAGATAGCGCAAATCTTGATTACAAACTACATTTAACGACAATTCAAGGTCAATTTGTGGAACGTCTGACCAAAGCAACTGACTTTGTTACAGAAATTACCACAAACGAAGAGGCTCTATTAAATCTGACAGGTGCATCAGGTGTAGCTGTTTTTGATGGCGATGACAACATTGTTTTAATTGGTGAAACCCCCACTCAAGAAGCCTTAAGACCTCTACTCAGTTGGCTCAGCGATCGCTTTGAGCAAAATATTTTTGTCACCGATGCTTTGCCTAGTCTCTGTCCTGTTGCGGAAGAGTATAAAAATGTCGCCAGTGGACTACTAGCGATGGCAATCTCCACAGTTCAAAATCAATATGTGCTTTGGTTCCGTCCTGAATTATTACAGACCGTGACTTGGGGAGGCAACCCTGACAAGCCTATGCAAGTAGAAGAAGATGGGAGCTTGACGCTATTCCCTCGTAAGTCCTTTGCCGCTTGGCAAGAGATTGTCCGAGGTAAGTCTAATCCATGGTTAAGCGATGAAGTAGAGGGAGCAATCAAATTGCGGT
>JAJAZG010000106.1 GCA_026785865.1 Pseudanabaena sp. CAN_BIN31 | reverse complement strand
TTGGTCAATCTATGCTGTCGAAAAGAAAAACCTTATTTTCGGACTTACTTGACGACACAGAAGTTGTATGAGCCAAAACAGCCTAAAAAGGCACAAAGTCAACAGCCTAGCTTAAGCCCCTTGCCTACAAGTTGCCTAAAATAATGGCGGCGCTTCGCACCGCCATTATTTCGATCTATAAAACGCTAGCTAGCAGTGCTTTTTGAGCATGAAGCCGATTCTCGGCTTCATCCCAAATCCGTGACTGCTTACCCTCCATTACCTCATCGGTAATCTCTTCGCCACGATGAGCAGGTAAACAATGTAAGGCGATCGCATCTTTATCCGCCAAAGCCATCAGTTCCGCATTCAATTGATAATGCTGAAAAATGGGAACTCGATCTTCCGCTTCCGATTCTTGTCCCATGCTTGCCCATACATCTGTATAGAGGACATGTGCTGATTCTGCTGCAAGTTTAGGGTCATCGGTAACAATTACTTCGGAATTTATCGCTAAAGCCTTTGCCTGAGCCACAACTTTGGGATCGGGCGCGAAATTTTTCGGCGAAGCAATCCGCACATTCATGCCAACCAGAGCGCAACCAATCATCAGAGAATGTGCCATATTATTGCCATCACCGAGATAGGTCAGAGTTAGCCCTTTGAGAGAACCGAAGTTTTCTAAAACTGTCAGCAAATCGGCAAGAACTTGACATGGATGCTCAAGATCGCTCAGGGCATTGATAATCGGCATCTTCGAGAACTTAGCAAAAGTCTCTAATTCGGCTTGCTCAAAAGTACGGATCGCTAACACATCTAAATAGCGATCGAGAACTCTAGCTGTATCTTCGACAGGTTCGCCACGACTTACCTGCGTTACATTTGGATCGAGGTCAATCACATGTCCGCCCAGTTGATGCATCGCGACTGTAAAGCTCACTCGTGTCCTTGTCGATGCTTTGCGAAAGAGCAAGCCAAGAGTTTTGCGCTGAAAGTCAAACTGGACTTCCCCAGCTTTGAGTTGTTTAGCAAGTGTGAGCAATTCCTGAATTTCATTTGGTTGCAAATCTGCCAAACTAAGAAGATCGCGTCCCTGAAGGTTTCCCATTGTTGTTAGTTAGAAAAGACTTTCATTGACTGTATCATCAACTTACAGCGCTTTGCGCTCATCATAAACCTAGCTTCTAGGCAAACTCATGAAGTTAATCCCCAAAAAACTAACCTTGTTTAATCTCCCTAAGCGCTATTACCTTTGGCTATTGCTAGGGCTTGTAGGTTTAGTTTTGACGAGCGAGATTGTGGCGCGATTGGGGGCTGAGATTTTATGGTTTCAGGAGATGGGCTATATGCCCATGTATTTATGGCGACTAGCGGTGCAGATTGGATTGGCAATTGTTGTGTTCGCGATCGCCTTAGTTTACCTATTCAAAAATTTACAGATCGCCCAAAGCCTTAAATATGCCGATCTTCCTAATAATCAAAAATATAATCAACAACATAATCAGGAATCATCCAAATATATACCGACATCCTTTCGTTTACGTTGGCTATTACCGCTAGTTTTGGGCGTTAGTTTGTTGATCTGTTTGCTGCTAATTCACTACGGACAAGTGGCGATCGCGCAATGGCAACCGTTATCAATGCAGCCAAGTATTGCCCCGATCGCACCTTTATTATTTAGACCAGAAGCGATCGCGCAATTGATAATCCAGATATTCAGAGAACGGCTCTCGGCAATTGTGACGATGGCTGTGGCGATCGCTTTAATTATTTATCCCAAATTTTTACTAAAGGCGATCGCATTTTTGATCAGTACATTTACTGCATGGACGATCTCACGGCAATGGATGAGAATCATTCCTGCCTTGCAACCGACAAGTTTTGATCGCACAGAGCCAGTTTTTAATCAAGATCTGAGCTTTTATATATTTAAGTTGCCCACTTTGGAAGTCTTGGAATTTGGGCTAGTGGGGATTTGCTTATATGGATTTATAGCGGTGCTGCTGACCTATTTACTATCGGGTGGAAGTCTTAGTGAAGGCAAATTTATCGGGGTTTCCCGTGAGCAAGAGCGACATCTCTATGGGCTAGGCGGCGTTTTGATGTTGGCGATCGGCTTTAGTTATTGGCTCAATTGTTATGAGCTTTTGTATTCGGTGCGTGGAGTGTCCTATGGCGCTAGCTATACCGATATTGTCGTGCAGTGGCCTGTTTATACAGGACTGAGTATTTTGGCATTGGCGATCGCAGCTTATTTGATTTTAAGAACGATTAAATTTCCGCGTAAACCTGCTAGTCGCAAGCCATTAGTGGCAAGTTTAGTTATTTATTTGGTCATGGCGATCGGGCTAGGAATGGGATTGCCGATCGCTGTGCAATCCTTAATCGTGCAGCCCAATGAACTCGCCCGCGAGCAACCCTATATCCAACGCACGATCGCCTCAACCCGCGCCGCCTTTGGACTGGAAAGTATTAATTCGCAAATTTTTAATCCACAGGGCAAATTGACAGAGCGATCGCTCCAAAATAATGATTTAACAGTTCGCAATATTCGCCTCTGGGACAAACAACCACTTCTCGCTACCAATCGCCAACTTCAGCAAATCCGTCTGTATTACAGCTTTCCCGATGCCGATATCGATCGCTACAACATCAATGAAGAGAACCCTTCCAAAAAAAGCGCGAGTCAGCAACAGGTGCTAATCGCCGCTAGAGAATTGGACTATACTGCGGTTCCCCAAGAGGCACAAACTTGGGTAAACCAACATCTCATCTACACTCACGGCTATGGCTTTACCCTCAGTCCTGTAAACCGTGTTGGTGCAGGGGGATTGCCTGAATATTTTGTCAAAGATATTGGTGTCACGGAAGGCACACCCCTCACCACTTCTAGCGAAGCTGTGCGAAATAGCATTCCCATTGGCAAACCGCGCATTTATTACGGAGAGAATAGCAATACTTATGTGATGACTAGCACGAAGGTAAAGGAATTAGACTATCCCAGCGACAATGATAATGTCTACAACATTTACGATGGCAGGGGCGGTATCGCGCTAGATTCGTTTTGGCGGCGGATGCTCTTTGCTAAGTATCTAAATGATTGGCGTATGGCGGTTACTCCTGAATTTCTGCCCGAAACTAAGTTGCTATTTCGGCGGAATATTATGCAAAGGGTTAAGGCGATCGCGCCATTTTTGCGCTACGACAGCGATCCTTATTTAGTTGCTGCAAATGCTCAATCTCAAGCAACCGATCCTAGTAATCTCTATTGGATTATTGATGCTTATACAACTAGCGATCGCTATCCCTATTCCGATATTGGTAAAGAAAAAATTAATTACATTCGCAACTCGATCAAAGTTGTGGTTGATGCCTATCATGGTACGGTGAATTTCTATATTGCTGAGCCTAGCGATCCAATTATTAGAACTTGGTCAAAGATTTTCCCTGAGCTATTCCATCCACTGAGCGCGATGCCAGCCAAATTACGTCAACACTTGCGCTATCCTGTGGATTTATTTTCGATTCAATCAGAACGCTTGATGACCTATCACATGACTGATGCTCAAGTGTTTTATAACCGTGAAGATCAGTGGCAAATTCCTAATGAAATCTATGGTGACAAACCTCGTCTGGTAGAACCCTATTACCTGATTACCAGCTTGCCCGAAGTTCCCTTTGCAGAATTCATTCTGCTATTACCTTTTACTCCCAAAGAGCGCACAAATCTTGTGGCTTGGTTAGCAGCGCGATCGGATGGAGAGAACTACGGAAAGCTCTTGCTCTATACATTTCCAAAACAAATTCTTGTTTATGGTACAGAACAAATCGAAGCAAGAATTAATCAAGATCCTGTTATTTCTCAACAAATTTCGCTCTGGAATCGTCAAGGTTCGCGAGTAGTTCAAGGGAATCTATTAATCATTCCGATTGAACAATCTCTACTATATGTAGAGCCACTCTATTTAGAATCAACGCAAAATAAACTCCCCACCCTAGTTCGCGTCATTGTCGCCTACGAAAATCGGATTGTCATGGCAGAAACTTTAGAACAGGCGATCGCCGCTATCTTTAAACCAGAGCCACAACCCACACCACCAATTATTCGCCCAGTCCCATCTCCAAACTAAGACTAAGATTGGCAGATCGCGCCAATCTTGGTCTTAATTGGGGTTTAGATTTTTACGCCAGATTTACGGGCGATCCAAATTTCCCAATTGCGGAGAAAACTTGATCGCGCTTTAAATATGGTAGAAATCGATGGTTTAAATACAAGTTCTTCACAAGGCGGCTGTACTAAAATCGTAAATAAGCCCAACCGATTACCCACGATCGTATCGGTGAATAGGCGATCGCCAACCATCGTCACTTGATGTGCAGGTAATTGCATTGCTTCCAAAACTTGACGCACTACGCGGCGCGATGGCTTACCCGCACGGCTGCGATAGGGAAGATTTAGACTTTCAGCGACCTTTTGAATACGGCGATCGCTAAAATTATTACTGGCTAACCAGATCGGATATTGCGATCGCATTAGCTCCACCCATTGACGAATTTCTGCTGAAACCTCGGCTTCATCATCACCAATTAATGTATTATCCACGTCCAAAATCAAGCCGCGTAATCCATGAGTCTCCATGAGTTGCGGCGTGATCGCGTAAATCGGTGCTGACAAAACTAGGTCAGGAGCAATAAGATGCCAAGGTTTCACAAGTATTTTGGGAATGCTAATTAAATAATTAAG
Organism: Pseudanabaena sp. CAN_BIN31; assembly: GCA_026785865.1. GTDB lineage: Bacteria > Cyanobacteriota > Cyanobacteriia > Pseudanabaenales > Pseudanabaenaceae > Pseudanabaena. Next base: position 4,509 of record JAJAZG010000106.1, on the reverse strand, counting down.
AATATCTTATCTCAGAATTGCCCAGCAATGCTATCAACTAATCTCACTCTCCCCAAATAAAGGCGATCGCTTGACTGCTTTTTGACAGGTTTATGCTTATGGCGATCGCTTAGAGATTTTTGTGTATTTTATTATAATTTATTTAACGATTCAATTCTCTGAAAAGAAGTATGTCAAGTGCTAATCATCCAGTAGTTATAATATTCTCTCAGCATGGACTATGTGACTTATACAGCGAGATGCTTTCTTTAGCTCACAAAGTTGCGCCGTCAAATTCTCATATTGTTGCGCCAAATTTGGGAATTGTGAAAACTTATTTCAATATTGAGCCTTTAATTAATAAGGTTGAAGAAGACGCAGTGCAAGCATTTGGGCAATATCCAAATACACCTATACGAATTATTGCAACTTCTTTGGGTGGGGTAATTTGGGTAGAGGTGTTATCTCGTAATCGAGAATGGTGGTCAAAGATTGAATCTTTGGTGCTGTTGGGGTCGCCTATAGGTGGTTCAGATCTTGCCAGAATGATCGATCCTTTTGGATGGGGTATTGGAATGGCTAAATATCTGGGCGAAAATCGGCGACCTTTGGCAGAAAAAATTACGGCAGTAGTTCCGACGTTAGTAGTGACAGGGAATACCACAGGCGGCAGTGATGGAACTGTTACCATTGAGTCTACTAAACTTAAACACGCTCACTTTATTTGTATAAACGGCGTAAGCCATCCCGCACTAAGATCTGCGCCTGCTGTAGCTAAAACGATTCAAGCATTTTGGGAACAGCCAAGAAAGCCTTTACCTGCAACAGAAGTTACTTTAGTTTCAGAGTTAGTAGAGCATTTTCGTACCGTGCAAGGTATTACCGATGCAAATTCGGCAGATGTGCAATATGCCAAGATTATCCATTCCTTTGCCGATGGAACTACTATACGAACTTGGATAAATAGATTTGGTATTTATCATGTATTTATCGTTGATTTAGATGGAAAATACCAATATTCTGGATTTGTTGGCTGGGTACACATTACTGGACTAGAAACAGCCATAAATAAAGCTATAGCCAGAATTAGATACGATTTCACTTAGTTCTTAACTATTTAGTTGTTAGGCGATCGCTGTTAATATTAGAGAAGTTTTGTAGGGCGTATGGCTATGACTATCACAGAAATTAGACCCATAACTATAGATCAGTTTTTACAATTGCCAGAAACTAAGCCTGCCTCTGAATTTATTCATGGACAAATCACTCAGAAACAAATGCCACAAGGAGAACATAGCCTGTTACAAGGTACACTCTGCCAAACCATTAACCAAATTGCTCAACCAGAGCAATTTGCTCTAGCATTTCCAGAGTTACGGTGTGTCTTTGGTGGATTAGCGATCGTCCCAGATATAGCCGTATTTCGCTGGGAGAGAATCCCCCGTTTGCCATCAGGTCGCATTGCCAACCGTTTTGAAATCCATCCTGATTGGGCAATTGAAATTCTTTCTCCCGATCAGCGATATAAGAAAGTTTTAGCCAAGCTCTTGCACTGTGCGGAATATGGTACTGAGCTAGGCTGGTTGCTTGATGCTGAGGATGAGAGTATTTTAGTAGTGGACAGCGATCGCCGTGTTAGAGAATTTACCAATAGCGATCGCTTACCAGTTTTAACAGGAATTGATTTAGATCTGACAGTTGCACAAGTCTTTAGCTGGCTGAGTCTTTAGCTTATTAATTTTTGAGATAGGTGACTTAAGAGACCAAATGAGTTCTATAACAAACCACGATAGCGAATAAAAACCAATACCACTGACCATGAACCTAGGGCAACTTTAATCGCAACCAGAATATTCAGAATTGGGATGATACCACCACTAACTAGTTCTCCTAACTGACCGTGGGGTAGTTCTATCCCTGAGAGCGTGATCACCGATAAAACAATAAAAATCAGCACGGATATCTTTTCCCAAGTTGCGGCGTGCCAGCGCTTATATAGTTTCTGAAGCCGCTCTGGAGGAGATGTAATCGCAATTAAACCGATCGCAGTGCCACCTGCCACACCCGCCGCAAAGCCTCCGCCAGGGCTAAGATGTCCACGAATTGCCAACTCGATCGCAACTAAAGCGGCAATAGTCGCTCCTAGTTGAGCAAGTACAATCGAAGTCTGATCGGTAAATTGATAAATTTTGGTAAATGGTTTCTCATTGGCAAGTAAAAAATTTGCGCCCATGATTGCGATCGTGAAGACAATTACTTCAAAAATGGTGTCATAGAGGCGGTTGCGAAAAATAATTCCTGAAACCACATTACTAACACCGCTATCTTGGGCGATCGCCTTCACAATCGAGAAAGGTAAGGTAGGGGCAGGGTTGGGTAAAAACAGCATTTTTACAAAAAAAGCAATTCCTGCAATTATATAAATCCATTTCATAATCTATTTTTTTAAAGGTGTTTTAAAAGTTATATTTTCGATGGTACATTGCAAAGACCCTCACCCCTAGCCCCTCTCCCATGAAGCTACCGTGTACACACAAGTCTCAAACCTAGCCAAGTCAATGCCAATCCGCCCCCTAGCCCCCAATTCTGGGGGGACAAGAAAATTTAGATCTTTCAAAGTCCCCCAGAATTGGGGGATTTAGGGGGCGGAATAGACTGAAACGAAGACAGGTAGGACTTGTGTGTACACGGTAGCTCCCATGGAGGGAGAGGGGAACCAGAAAACTAATCTTGCTCCCCTTCTCCCTCTTTAGGAGAAGGGGTTGGGGGATGAGGGGAATTTTCACTTTGTATAAACTAATTGAACATTAGCCAAAGCTGGATCGGCTTGCATAATCTCATGGAGACGAGGTAGGCGGATTTTGATTTGGGAAAAGCTAGTTTGACTACCTTCTTGATCTTCTAAATTATGCAAGGTTGCGTGGACAATTTTATCAATTAATGCTTGTTCTAATTCTGATTCGTTCTCGTAGGGAACCAGCTCGACTCGCATATAGTGCTTACTGAAAGTACTTTTGAGGACATCAATCACTTTCTCAAAATCAGATATGGGAATCCGATCATTAATCTGCTCAGATTTTTCTAATTCTTCTTGCACATCAATTTGCTGATTTAATGGTTGATCTAGCTGTTCAAAGGAAAAATTGAGCTTATCTAATTCTTTTTCTAAATCATGGGCGATCGCCACTTCCTCAACCACACCCAAACGCAAAACTAAGGAAGATCGCACCGCAACTGCATAGAGCATTGTTGCTAAAAAAGCGCCAACTAGCGCCTCGGTCAGCGCCACATCCGCCGCACCCAGAACTGTATAAACCAGCGCTGATACTGCTCCTAAAATCCCGCGCATGACTATAGCCTTGTAGGGATTGGTTTGGAATACCAACATTGATGCTGATATGGGTAACATCACGGCGATCGCATAAACATAACCATCATAACTACTGTTCATTTATAGTTTTAATACCTATTTTTTACTTCTAGTTGTACTGCTAGAGCAGTAAGCCATCACGTAGCACAGCATCGTATTCCATAAGGCTAAGGAAATAATCGCCAGAATCAGTAATGGTAATTCCTTTGGGCGGAGTAGTATTAAGCCGAACACAATCGCGATCGAGCCAAGGGTGTCCGATACCGAAAGGCTATGGAGTTTAAAAAGTACCGATCGCCTTGTGAGTAAAGCCGCAGTTCCCCAAAACCAGAATACTAGCCCACCGAAAATACAGATGTAACTAAATATATTCGTTATATTCGTTAAAGTTGCCATGATTATATTTCTCCTGTACGCCTGATGATGTGGGCTAGAAGCATGAATCCCGCATTACCCACACTCAAAATAATCACACCAATCACGCCGATCATCCAATCATCGCGTAGTACCGCGATCACCAAAATCATCACTGCGGATTTGGCGGCAATGCTGGAAAAGGCGAGCATAATTTCCCAAATATCGTCATTATATTTCCATGCTTGATATAGCGGAATTAACAAAGACAAAACCATCGCGCCGACGACAAAATTTAATACTGAATTAGTTGATAAATCAATGTTCATGAATTCTCGCTCTTTTTGATGCGTCTGATTACGTGATGCACGACATACCAGCCATCTTCTTGATGTCTCAGCACAACAGTTTTAGGCGTGAAGGTAATCAGGAAAACGTCCAAGAAAATCAGCCCCGCCGATCGCCGATTTTTAGCTCTTTCCATAATTACTTCTTCGTATTTATGGGGTTGCAAAATCATCTCGATCGCTTCGATATAGGCTTGAAAAACTGCCTTAATAGTCAGACCGATACCCTGCACAACATCTTTAAATCGAATGTTTTCTGATCGGTAATGGGGCATTAGCAGGGAAATGCTCACACCAATGATGATATTGGTGAGACTAAGATTAGCGGTTAGTAAAAACCAGATCACAATTCGCAAAATAAATTGTCCAATCACGCTACTGCCATCCAAAAAAGTAAAACTAAGGTTAGTCCCATAAATCCGATTAGGTTCTCAAACTCTTCAAATATAACGGGTTATT
>JAJAZG010000105.1 GCA_026785865.1 Pseudanabaena sp. CAN_BIN31 | reverse complement strand
GGCAAGGGGCTTAAGCCCCTTTTTAAAACTATTTTGATCAACTTGTTTTTACAAGTTGCCTTAGGCAACAAGATATTAGTGTTAAATCATTAGTATCGATATTAATTTGGGTTAGAGTCTTGGCTTGTGTTAAGTTGTTACCCCAAAAGCGAAAAGTATTTTTCAATATTTTGATGGAGTAACTGTATGAGCGCACAGGATCGAGTCCCCGTAGGTATTATTGGTGCGTCGGGTTATGGCGGTATCCAATTGGTTAGATTACTGCTAGAGCATCCATTGGTGGAGATTACCTACATGGGTGGTAGTGGTTCTGTGGGACAAAATTTTGCGGATTTATATCCACATATTGCTCATGCTGTTAACTTGCCAATTGAAAGTCTCGAACCTGAAGCGATCGCCGATCGCTGCAAGATTGTGTTTCTATCATTGCCCAATGGCTTAGCCAGCAAAATTGCGCCGCGCCTGTTAGCGAAGGGCTGCAAAGTCCTCGATCTATCCGCAGATTATCGCTTCACCGATCTGCAAGTCTATGAGTCTTGGTACAACGAGTCGCGGACTGATGTAGAAGTTAATGCCAAAGCTGTCTATGGATTGCCCGAAATTTATCGCGATCGCATTGCCACTGCTGACTTAGTTGGTTGTGCAGGTTGTTATCCTACGGCGAGTTTATTAGCTTTACAACCATTGCTAAAACAAGGTTTAGTCGATCCGAGTACGATCATTATTGATGCCAAGTCAGGCACATCAGGCGGCGGTCGTCAACCAAAAACAAATCTATTACTAGCTGAGGCTGATGGCTCGATCGGAGCCTATGGTATTGCTAGCCACCGTCATACACCTGAAATCGAACAGATTTGTAGTGATATGGCAGGTCAGGAGGTACTAGTTCAATTCACGCCGCACTTGATGCCGATGATTCGCGGTATTCTTTCGACCGTATATGCAAAATTGCGCGACCCTGGACTGGTTAGGGATGATATTCTCACGATCTACAAGTCTTTTTACCGCAATTCAGAATGGGTACAGGTTCTACCCAAAAATATTTTCCCGCAAACTAAGTGGGCTTTAGGCACAAATCTTTGTTATCTCGGTGTAGAAGTTGATGAACGCACAGGACGAGTGATTGTGGTTTCGGCGATCGATAATCTGATGAAAGGTCAAGCTGCCCAAGCCTTGCAATGTATGAATATCATGATGGGCTGGGAAGAATCTCTGGCTTTACCCAAGCTAACTTTCTATCCGTAATTGAACAAGGGGCTTAAGCCCCTTGTTTTTGAAATATCCAGACAAGGGGCTTAAGCCCCTTGTCTTTTAGAAAAGCTTTTAGAGAATCTTTGGAAAAAGTATGTCAGCAACAGTCAGAGATTTAGGAGAACAAGAATTGCTGAAAATTTTTCGGCAATATTGCAGTGATGTTGTCGGTGATGATGCGGCGGCGATGGGGAGTACTTTGCCCGATCGCCAAATGGTCGTGACCACTGATATGTTGGTGGATGGCGTACATTTTAGCGATCGCACGACTAGCCCCGAAGATGTCGGTTGGCGTGCTGCTGCCGTAAACTTATCAGATTTGGCAGCGATGGGCGCTCAGCCTTGGGGATTGGTAATGTCAGTAGGATTGCCACCTGACACAGAAATTGCTTGGATAGAAAGCGTATATCGCGGCTTCAGTGAATGTTTGCGAACCTACGGCACAGAATTAGTCGGCGGCGATACAGTGCGATCGCCTGTTCGGACTTTAGCAGTTACCGCTTTTGGACAAGTAGCTAAACATCAACTAATTCAAAGGCATACGGCGCGAGTTGGTGATACGATCGTGATGACGGGTTTGCATGGACTCTCAAAAGCTGGTTTGGAACTTCTCTTGAATGAGCAATTAGAAGAAAAATTACTAGTTCCAATTAAAATTGGTGATCAAGTTCTTTTAGGAAAACAGCTAATAAAAGCAATCTCTCGCTATCATCAGCGACCAGTCCCCCGTTTTGATGCGATTAATCTTTTAGATAAAATTTTTCAACAACAAAATCATTTAAGTGATTTTGTTGTTTCAGGAATGGATAGCAGTGATGGACTTGCTGATGCGATCGCACAAATTTGTCGCGCTAGTAATGTCGGCGCAAAAATCTATTGGGATAAGTTGCCAGTTCCTGAAGTCGTGGAGATATTGGCAGGCGATCGCGCCTTAGACTGGGTTTTGTATGGCGGTGAAGATTTTGAACTAGTTTTATGTATGCATTTTGAGTTAGCAGAGCAGTTTGTGCAGCAACTATCCAGTGCAGTGATTATTGGTGAAATTATTGAAGGTAATCAAATTGATGGATTAGAAATGCGATCGGCTTTTCAACATTTTGCGAACAAAGACTAATTCGGGCTTGATGGATTTTTAATTGTACCCATGAAAATAATTGTGCCAGTTTGTTGATCGCTAATCGTAAAGAAAAATGGGCGATCGACAATCATCTGAAATGGAGTTTCTTCTGAAGGCATTGACGAAGTTACCCTCATCTCAACAGACGTAACTGCCGCCGCTTCTGTACCTTCTTCATTCACATCGACAAAGGTTTTATGCTTTACATCCCCGATCGCCGCTTTAAATGTTGAAAGATTGCGAAAATCGGCTCTGTCTCCATCAAAAGCGATCGCCATCCCCATATTTTGCAAAGCATTTTTGAGGCTGATTTCATATTCGATCTTAAAGCGTGGCAATTGAATCAAGCCTTGCTTATAGGTAAAATTTGTTGACCAATCTTGCCAATTTTTTGCCGTCAGTTGCTTCTGAAATTCTACTAGACTAAATGTTGGCTTCGGCAAGAAGACTTCCATACCGAATCGTCCAGAACCATAGGGAAGACTAATTGCTTGAAATGTCGGCGCTTCATAATAGCGATATCCACCCGATCTCGACATCGCGGGATGCTGGATTTTTGTGCCGTCGGCAATCGTGAAAGGCTGGGGTTTGGTCAGTGACTTCTCAAAAGGATCTTCCCATTTACCTTTAAAATAAACAGCATTGATCAAAAAGAGCATACTATCGCGATCAATGCGATCGACGATTTTATCGATTTTGTCCTTGGTATTTTTCTTTACCCAAGCATTAATTGTATTTACAGAATTAGGATCGGCAAAATCAAGATTCGTAATTTCAGCTTGATAGAATTCCTTTACTTTCTTCAAGAAATCTTGCGTGAAAGCAATATCTTTTCGCGCCCAAAGAGAGTTAGCAATACTTAATTCCACATTTGTATCACCAGTGGCTAGCAATTGTTGAATTGTGTGATTGAAGCTATTCACTTCATCGATTTTGATACCTTGCAATTCCAAAGCCTTAGCGATCGCTTGTTGAGTCTCACCACTTGCGCCGTTATAGGTCATCGATAAGGCGATCGCTACACTCGAAGGGGAGATGAATATATTTTTATTAGCATCTTGTTTGGCAACGCGATCAAATAGCTTAAAGCCAAAGCTAGTATTTGCCTGAACTAAGCGATCGTCAAGTTTCACTTTGCGATTATTGGCGCGATTATTTGGCATTGGTTGAGGGGAAGCGGCGACATTAGTTGGTGATGGATTTGCAGTTGAGCCAATCGGTGAAGCTTGGGTATTTGCATTGTCTGGAGTTGTACATCCGATCAAAGCTAAAGCTAACAAACAAATAATTGTGGCTTGATGAAAAATTTTCATAATGCTAAAGCAACTTGTGAAAAAAACTTGAACAGGCAAGGGGCTTAAGCCCCTTGTT
>JAJAZG010000104.1 GCA_026785865.1 Pseudanabaena sp. CAN_BIN31 | reverse complement strand
AATGCCAAACTATTTGTAACGGCGATCGCTTTAAAAATATTGGGCGCAAACTCGCGCTTTTCTACCCGTTTGATGTCGCGCAGCTTGCCCAATGCCAAAGGAGAAATAGAAAATGGATTATGGTTAGTTGCTACAGGCGATCCTAGTTTTAGTTCGGCGGGTTTAAAATCTTTAGTCACGCAACTTAAGAATAAAGGCGTAAAGCGAATTAATGGTGACCTTTGGGGCATGACATCGCGTAAGGGTGCAGAAATTGCTGATAGTTGGGAATGGCAAGATTTGCAAGAATATTATGCGGCGATCGCCTCTCCATTCACAATTAATGAAAACGCTCTGAATTGGACAATTAGTCCCACCCAAATCGGTAAACCTGCCATCTTTGCATGGGACAGCCCTGAGCTTGCGAAGGATTGGCGCGTAGAAAATCAATCGATTACAGTTAGCGCCGACTCTGAATATAGAGCGTCTGACGATGAGTTGAAGGTTGTGCGTCCCTACGGTCAAAAAGTGCTGCTGATCAGTGGCGTTATTCCTGAGAAATCAGAGCCAGAACTCGGCGGCGTAGCTATCCCCGATCCAAAAGCTAATTTTTTACAACTATTGCGTCAAGAACTAACTGCACAAGGTATTCAGGTCTCATCAGATGTTACTGCCAAGAAACTCCCACCCATCGCAGAGTTAGCGATCTCATTCTCACCTCCAATTTCCCAACTCATCGCCACTACCAACAAAGACAGCAATAATCTTTATGCCGAATTATTACTCAGAGCTTTAGGCGATCGCCTTCATGAAATTTTTCCTGACAATAGTGTTCTTGGCGGCATGATTGCGATTAACAAGTATTTAGAATCTGTCAAGATCTCACCTAGTCATGTATTGCTAGCCGATGCCTCTGGACTATCGCGCCGCAATTTGACTACACCTAGAGCGATCGTCCAACTTTTGCAAATTGTAGCCAGTGATCGTGATTTTCGGCAATCTTTAGCGATCGCTGGTGTTGATGGTACGTTGAGAAAGCGATTCAAATCTACTTTTGCTGAAGATTCACTGCAAGCGAAAACTGGAACATTAACAGGTGCGATCGCCCTATCAGGCTATACCGATCCTCAAAATTATCGCGAAGTTATTTTCAGTATCATTATCAATAACAGTAATCTTTCGTCAAGAGCCTTGCAGCAATATGTCGATGCGATCGCCCTATTATTAACTCGTCTCGAATCTTGTCAATGAAAAACTGGTCTACTCAAAACAAACTCCTAATCATCATTGCCATAGTTTTAATATCAGGCAGTATTTTTATGCTCACCACGATTCTTTTGCCTAGGCAGAAGAATATGTCGAATGCTTATCCTTCTCCATGCTCAACAATGTCAGAAAAACTCAATGATTCTAATAATTTGCAATTTCATCCGCTTAAAATAGTCGCTGAACCTTGGCGCGGTGAGCATAATGTTTACGCCATATTTGCTCTACCTCTGCAATATCAAGATATTGCCGATCGCTCTCGACTACTGGTCAAAGGTTCTGACACCCCTTGGAATCTTACACCTATCAACGGGCTTAAATATGGTATGACTACTCCCGAAGGTCATTTTTTAGTAATTGGATTTTTTCGGACTCGTCTCGCTTTGTGGTACTGGGCAAGAGGGCGATTTGGTGACTTGCAACAGCCTTGCAACTGGACGCTGCATCTTTTTATCAAATAAAAGAATAAGGTGTGGCGCAGAGCGCCACACCTTATTCTTTTATTTGCTGATAATTCCGATGGAGGCTACGATAAAACCAACATAGGGATTTTAAAAGATGGGAAATTTTGGCAAATGGTTAATTAAGCTGGGGCAAAGTTTCTTACTGATCGGACAAATCATCACCCATATTTTGATTTATCGCCGCTTCCATTGGCGCAATACGATTGAGCAAATGTCCATGGTTGGCACTGAGTCCCTTCTGATTACTTTGATTACGGCTTCCTTTGTTGGCGCAGTATTTACAATCCAAGTGGCGCGAGAATTTATTAACTTTGGCGCACAACAGGCGATCGGCGGAATTTTGGCGATCGCCTTAGCTCGTGAGTTAATTCCTGTATTGACAGCGGTGATCATTGCAGGGCGAGTGGGTTCAGCTTTTGCGGCTGAGATTGGCACGATGCAAGTAACTGAACAAATCGACGCACTCTATATGTTGCGGACAAGTCCGATTGATTATCTGGCAACTCCTCGTGCGATCGCCTGTGTGTTCATGTTGCCGATTTTGACAATTTTAGGCTTCTTAACTGGTATGGCAGGTGGTTTATTTCTATGTCAAGCCATATATGCAATTCCCTATGACATGTTTCTCAATTCTGTGCAGAGCTTACTGAAACCTTGGGATTTAATCGCCGCCTTAATTAAATCCAGCATCTTTGGGATTTTAATTGCGGCGATCGGGACGACATGGGGTTTAACCACGACTGGCGGCGCAAAGGGCGTGGGCGAGTCTACCACTACTGCTGTAGTTACAGCATTACTAGCGATATTTATTAGCAATTTCTTTTTGTCGTGGGTATTTTTTCAAGGTGTTGGCTCATTGCTTAGTGGTTAATAGTAACGCTCGCAAAAAAGAAGGGTCACAAAGTGACCCTTCTTTTTTGCGAGCGTGTATACACAAGTTATCATCGATTTTGCTAGATTCTAGAGATCCCCCCCAGCCCCCCTTAAAAAGGGGGGAGAAGATATTATTACCCCTTTTTTAGGGGGATTGAGGGGGATCTAAATCATAAAACGTAGGCAGGTAGGACTTGTATATACACTGACCCTGCCTTTTTGCAAATAAATTTCTAAGCTAGCAATTTCTCGACGGCGGCAATCACATCATCAGGTTGAGGAATCGTCAGATTTTCCAAAACGCCATTGTAAGGAGTTGGTACATCCAACGCCGCCAAACGGATAATCGGTGCATCAAGCTCATCGAAATAGTGATCATTGATCGAAGCAATAATCTCAGAACCGATACTGGCACAACGCATTCCTTCTTCAACAATCACAATGCGGTGAGTCTTCCGCAACGAAGTGACAATCGTTTCCATGTCTAGAGGCTT
>JAJAZG010000103.1 GCA_026785865.1 Pseudanabaena sp. CAN_BIN31 | reverse complement strand
TTGCTTGAAACTGAGCATAGTTATCGCGAAAGCCGCAAGCTTCTTTGGTGCAGCCAGAGGTATTGTCGCGAGGATAAAAATATAAAACAACGCGCTTGCCTTTGAGACTGGCGAGGGTCACGATGTTGCCGTGGGTATCAGCCATGCTAAATTCTGGGGCGCGATCGCCAACATTCAAAGTCATAAATATTCTCTATAAGTGTTTATCCAAAACACATTATGAAGCACGATAGCCTACGAAATTAGTAGACAAGGGGCTTAAGCCCCTTGTTAGCCAGAAACAGATCTTTTCTCTGGGTTTGCAAAAACAAGTCTTTGTGTCATGATCTTTGGCAGTCATCGCAAATGCAAATTCCCGTACAACCCTGTGAACCCTTGGCTTAGTTTGTTGCAACAGCATCGCATTATTGCCGTTATTCGTGCTGATAATGTTGGTACTGCGCGGGAAATGGCACTTGCCGCCGCCGCAGGTGGGATTAAGCTGATCGAAATTGCTTGGAATACCGATCGCGCTGAGTCGTTGATTCCCAAGTTGCAGCAAGAGTTACCTGATTGCAAAATTGGTACAGGCACAATTTTAGATATGGATAGTGCGGAACGGGCGATCGCCTGTGGTTGTAGCTTTTTATTTATGCCCCACACTAATCCCGACTTGATTGCTAAAGGGGTAGAACATAATATTCCTGTGATCGCAGGGGCTTTGACACCGACAGAAATAATTACCGCATGGCAAGCTGGAGCCGCCGCCGTTAAAGTTTTTCCGATTAAAGTGATGGGCGGGATTGATTACCTAAAATGTTTACAGCCTGTATTACGCGATATTCCCTTAATTCCTACGGGTGGGATTACGATCCAGAATGCGGATCAATTTCTGGCGGCAGGGGCGATCGCGGTAGGTATTTCTAGTCATTTGTTCTCACCAGAGGCGATCATAGAGAACGACTGGACAACGATTATTGCGCGATCGCAAGCGCTCATTCAAAAAGTTCAACCATTTCAAAACCAATAAGGCGGCTTAAAGGGCGCAAAGCGCCCTTTAAGCCAGAAGTATTTATGCAATATGCAGCGCTAGGTTTAGATGTCGGCAGAAAACGGATCGGTGTGGCTGGATGCGATCGCCTCGGTATATCGGTTCATGGCATCACCACGATTACCCGCACATCATGGGAAGGGGATATGGCAATCTTGCGATCGCTAATTGTCGAGCGCAATATCGATGTCCTTGTGGTTGGCTTGCCCTACAACATGGACGGCTCTCTAGGACATCAAGCCAAACATGTCCAAAAATTTGCCAATGGAGTATCAAAACAATTAGGTATCGCCGTGGAATTTGTTGATGAGCGCTTAACCTCCTACGAAGCCGAAGAAATGATGCGATCTCAAGGTATTTCCACAAGACACAACAAAGAAATGATTGATCGCAAGGCAGCCGCCCTAATCTTGCAACAATGGCTGGCTCTCAAGCGCTAAAATTCACCATTTTTCTTGGGAAACGGTTTTTAGTTTGCACCGCCAAAGGCGATGCAAACTAAAAAATCGGTTTTTTGAATATGTCCCTTTTGCTGTCATAATGCTTAGAAGCGCCAAAAACCTTATAAATAAAGGCTTCTCTCAGCTAATAGTGCTATAGGATACATAAAAGCAATCTATGGAAGGATCGACGATCGTACTTACGGATGATGCAGGTAAGAGCTTGGCTTGTACTGTCGAAACCGAGTTTAAAGTGGACAGCACTGACTATCTGCTATTACAGCCAGTTGACTTTTCTGTGCAAATCTTTGCATGGCAAGAAACCGATGACGAAGAAGAAACTGAATTAGTCGATGTCACCGAAGAGGAAATCGATCTAATTTTTCCAGTCGCGCAAGCAGTTTTAGGAGAGCAAAATCTTTCTCTTAAACGTTCTGCCCATACATTGACCGTTTCGGGTGAATTACCTGAACCAACTGAAGACGATATCATTGAGATAGACACTGAAGAAGATGGCAACTGCGGTGAATTCCAAGAATTAGCGCATTTTTACTACGAAGAGCAAGCTTTTTCAGTATTTACATCCCTTGACCCACTCATGTTTATTGCCAAAATTGGCGATGATGGTCAGCCAGAAGTCCTCACACCTGAGGAAATGGTCGCCCTTGAGCCTTATGTCGAAAAATATCTAGACCATGTTCTCAGCACAGAAGATGCCGAAGAAGAAATCTAATTGGCTGTTTTATGGTGTTGCCATTCCCTTAACTATCTTATTTACTGGGGTAGCCAGTAGCTCTTGGTGGGTTTGGGCAAGTGCAGCACCTAGCAACTTTGGGGCAAAAATTCGATTAACTATATCTGATGGGATGCCAACCCAAGCGATCGCCCAAGAACTAGAATCAGCAGGCGTAATTCGCTCTAGCTTAGCTTTGCGCTTGTGGTTACAATGGCAATCGCTGCGTGCTGCTGGCGAACCCGTAGCATTGCGATCAGGAACCTATGATTTTGCCGCCAATCAGTCATTGTCACAAGTTGTCGCGCAAATTCAGACTGCCAAATCGGCAGAAGTACGATTTACAATTCCTGAGGGTTGGTCGATCGCGCAGATGGCTGATTTATTTGAGAAGCAGGGATTTTTTGCAGCTAAAGATTTCGTGATGGCAACCCAACGGACTAGTCCCAAGCGCCGTGATTGGATTCCTGAAGATGTGCCGAGTTTAGAGGGATTTCTATTTCCTGATACTTATCAAATACTGCCATCCGAGGCAACACCCGATCGCATTATTGAGATGATGCTTAATCGCTTTGAGCAGGTGGCTCTGCCTGTTTATCAAGAAAATCAATCTGGTAAACCGAAGGTCAAAGTCAGTCTCAAAGATTGGGTCACTCTCGCCAGCATTGTCGAAAAAGAAGCGGTGATTGAGTCAGAACGCCGCATAATCTCTGGTGTTTTCTGGAATCGCCTCAAACGCAATATGCGCTTAGAAGCCGATCCAACGGTTGAATATGGCTTAAATATCAAACAAACCCCTGAAAATCCGCTTACTTTGGAACAGGTACGCACTGCTTCACCCTATAACACTTATTTAAATGAAGGATTGCCACCTGGGGCGATCGCTTCTGTCGGTTTAGCGAGTCTCAAAGCTACTCTCGATCCTGCAACCACCGATTACTTGTTCTTTGTCGCTAAGTTTGATGGTAGTCATGTATTCAGTCGTAACTTAGAAGATCACGAAAAAGCATTACAGGCGATCGACAAAAAGATTAATCAAAAAACTCCTAAACAATAGCTTGTGACAAAATTTGCGATCGCAGTTTAACAAGTATGTTAAGACAACCCAAAAAGAAGAGACGGCGCGGAGCGCCGTCTCTTCTTTTTGGGTTTTAATACAACGTGAGTTCGAGATAATACTGTCTCGATTTAACAGCCGTCTGGTCCACAGAACTTATATGAGCTAAGTACCTCGGCATTAGTGAGATAGGCGATGCCCGAATAATCGGCAAAAAACTTATCTGCGACCTCATCTGCGATTTGCATTGCCATTTCCCGCGTGTCGGTGAGGACTTCGAGCTTTATATTTG
>JAJAZG010000102.1 GCA_026785865.1 Pseudanabaena sp. CAN_BIN31 | reverse complement strand
TACGACAAAGTTTTACATGGCTCATTAGTCGCTTTGGATATTGGTTTAGATACTATTCGTCGAGAATGTCTAATGTTTAATAGCTGGGTCGATCGCATTGAAAGCCTTGCTTAAGTTGCCCAAAAACAAGAGGATTTGAACCTCCTCTTATTTTTGACAATTTTGTGTTAGTCTAGAAAAGCCTAATTTTTGATTTTTTATAGCTAAGACTATGCCTAAAGCTGGAATTCACCCGAAGTGGTATCCCGAAGCAAAAGTAATTTGCAACGGTGAACATGTAGCGACAATTGGTTCTACCCATCCTGAGATTAATGTTGATGTATGGTCGGGCAATCACCCCTTCTATACTGGTAATCAAAAAATTATCGATACCGAAGGTCGCGTAGAACGGTTCTTGCGTAAGTACGGTATGTTTGACGAAAACGTTGCTGTAGAAAATCAAGTCTAGCCAAAGGTTTCTTTTTGACTAAATAACTTTTTACATTCTTTTGCGGTAACTCAAATTCCATGCCTGCTGCTTACTTAATCAAAAAGCTTGAATCTGTTGAACAAACTTTCAATGAACTGACTCGCCGTATGGGCGATCCTGACGTGGCGACCGATCACGGCGAGTTTCAGCGCATTGCAAAGGTGCGAGCTTCGTTAGAAGAGACAGTTCTGACCTACGATACTTTTCGGAAGGCGCAGCAAGATTATCAGGAGTCACAAGAAATCTTGAAGGAGTCTGCTAATGATCCCGATCTTAGGGAAATGGCGGCTCTGGAGGTTGAAGAGTTATCGACAAAGTTAGAAGAATTAGAGCAGAAGTTACAGGTTTTATTGCTGCCCCAAGATCCTAATGATGATAAAAACATCATGTTGGAAATCCGTGCGGGTACAGGTGGCGATGAGGCGGGGATCTGGGCTGGTGATTTGGTGCGGCTATATACACGCTACGCCGAGCGCCAAGGCTGGCGGGTGAAGATGGTCAGTGAAACTTTGGCGGAAATGGGTGGCTTTAAGGAAGCGATCATTGAAGTGCAGGGCGATCGCGTTTATAGCAAACTCAAGTTTGAGTCGGGTGTGCATCGTGTGCAGCGTGTTCCTGCTACGGAGTCACAGGGACGTGTACATACATCAACGGCGACAGTGGCGATCATGCCTGAGGTTGATGAAGTAGAAATTCATATTGATCCGAAAGATATTGAAATGTCCACAGCGCGATCGGGCGGTGCTGGTGGTCAGAATGTGAACAAGGTAGAAACTGCCGCCGATTTATTTCACAAACCGACGGGGATTAGAATTTTTTGTACTGAGGAGCGATCGCAGTTACAAAACAAAGAGCGAGCGATGCAGATTTTACGTGCAAAGCTCTTTGAAATAAAGCTGCGCGAACAACAAGCCGAAGTTTCGTCAATGAGGCGATCGCAGGTTGGTACTGGTTCACGCTCTGAAAAAATTCGTACTTACAACTATAAAGATAGCCGTTTAACCGAGCATCGTCTGGGGCAGAACTTTGCTTTGCCACCAATTTTGGAAGGGGATATTGAGGATGTGATCCAAAGCTGTATTTCGCAAGATCAGCAAGAACGCTTGAAAGAATTGGCGATCGCGACAGGTGATGATCTGGTTTCATAATTCTCAAAATAAGTTTGGAGATATTCACCAATGAAACAAGCCTCAGTTAAGCCTTTATCTCTAGACGACTTTCTGGAAATGCCTGAGACCGAACCAGAAAGCGAATATTTTGACAATGAAATAATTCAAAAAAGTTTTGCTGGGGGCAAACATAGCGTTATTCAAGGGGAGTTACCATTTTTTATTAATCAAAATTTAAGGTCAAAACGCATTGCTAGAGCCTTTCTAGAACTGCGTTGCACATTTGGTGGAATGTCGATCGTGCCAGATATATCAGTATTTCGATGGGAGCGAATTGTGCGTGATCCCGATAGCAGAATCGCGAATATTTTTAATATTCTGCCAGATTGGATGATTGAAATTCTTTCTCCAGATCAAAGACAAGGCAAATTAGTTAAAAAGATTTTATTTGCGCTTGAGCATGGAACAGAGATAGCATGGCTACTCGACCCTGACGAAGAGTTGATTTTTATTTATCGCGCTAATCAAACTTTGTATCAGACTGTGGAATTATGCGATCGCCCCGAACAAGTTTTACCGATGCCAGACTTTGCGATCAATTTGCAATTAACTGTAGAAAATATTTTTAACTGGCTAAATGAGTAGAAACACAAAAGAATAATAGATACAGAAATAGGCAATTTATAAATTGCCCATTTCTGTATCTATTATTCTTCAATACCAAAGACTTGATTGAAGGTTTTAAGAACTTTATAACCAGTGTCAATCGATTCGAGAGGATCTTTGCGGAGACGGTGACGCACACATAGCCCAATTACGCGCTGGATATCATCTACTTCTACTTCTGCACGCCCTTCATAAGCAGCGATCGCTCTAGCCGCACGATTAGTAACAATGTCGCCGCGTAAACCATCGACATTAAGCTCAGAGCAAACCCTAGAGATATTCAGGCGTAAATCTTGGGGTATTTCTACCTTGCTAAGCAGGTTTTGAGCTTTGATGATGCGATCTTGCAATTCTCCTTGGCGATCGGCATAATCTGATAGAAATCCATGGGGATTGCTGTCAAAATTAGTCCGCTCTTCGACAACGCGCACACGCAACTCTGGTTCGCGCACAGTCCGAATTTCGGCATACATCCCAAAGCGATCAAGAAGTTGTGGACGCAATTCGCCTTCTTCGGGGTTGCCTGAGCCAACCAGTACAAATCTGGCAGGGTGACGGATGGAAATCCCTTCGCGTTCAACCGTATTCCACCCAGAAGCGGCGGAATCTAGCAACACATCGACTAGGTGATCATCGAGAAGGTTAACTTCATCAATGTATAAAATGCCGCGATTTGCCTTGGCAAGTAGCCCTAATTCAAAAGCTTTGACACCTTCGGATAATGCTTTCTCAATATCGATTGTGCCGCATACACGGTCTTCAGTCGCGCCAAGGGGTAAGTCCACCATGATCACTTGTTTGGTGCTAATCGGCAATATTTCACCATTAGCAAGACGGCGGCGCACTTCTTCGCTTTGCAGATCGCCGTCGGTAGGATGGCTGCTAAAGGGATCATCGGAAACAACTTCGATTTCTGGCAGGAGGTCGGCAAGGGCGCGAACGGTAGTCGATTTGCCCGTACCGCGATCGCCCATTACCATTACGCCGCCAATTTTAGGATCGATGACGTTGAGCAACAGGGCGAGCTTCATCTCTTCCTGTCCGATCACGGCGGTGAAAGGAAATACGGGTCGTCTTGTTGGTTTAATGGGAGTTGCTATCAAGGTTTTTAAGTTTTGTATCTTTCAACTATTCAGTTTAAGTCAATACAAGGCTTTTCATCGCGGATTTTCTGAAAAATCACGGAGAGGTTATTGGCTGGCATGGGTTGTACTTTGTGGAGTACTAAGTTTTGCGCGGCTGCCACGTCAATTACTTCTTCGAGATCGCGGACTCCCCATGCTGGGTTTTGATCGCGCAGACTAGCATCAAAGTCAGCATTGCTAGGGGCGGTATGTTTGCCATTTCGTTTGTACGAGCCATACAGATACAAAATACCGCCGACAGGCAAAATCTTGTTCGCTCCAGACATCAGTCCTAGGCAAGCTGCCCAAGGTGCGATGTGAATCATGTTGATATTGACGATCGCCTGAATATTTTGATTTAGTAAGCGATCGCCCCACTCGGTTTCCATAACATTGATCGCTAGAGGCTCGACTAGGTTAGGTGACGGCTGATGTTGTTGCCAAGCGGTGATGCTAGATATAGCGATCGGGTTGGGGTCTGAGGGTATCCATTTACGCGGTTGCAGGTGTGGCGCAAAGTAGACGGCATGTTCGCCAGTGCCGCTAGAGATTTCGAGGATGTTGCCTACGGGTGGCAAGTTTTGTAATAGGAATTCTAAGATCGCTTCGCGATTTCTGAGGGTGGCTGGCGCGTATTGTCTAGCATCTTGCATGGTTTGTATTGTGGCAAAATTGGCTTCTGAGGGTTGAGTTAAGGCTAATGTCAGGTTCTGGTTCTGGATGAGCCGATGCTGATGGGGGAGGTCAATAAGGGGGTTTACTGCAAAACCTGACACTTTATACATTTTTGCGCCTAGAGTATTGACAATGTCAGAAAAGTAATCTAATCTAAATGACATAAACAAGTATCGACTACTGGAGGTTATGTCATGGCTGATGGCGATATTTTTCGTAAACTTGGAAAAATCTATATAAAGCCATACAAATGGCTTTGTGAGGGCAAAGCAAATACTGCCGAATGTGCTCGAATTGTTATGAACGCTCTTAAGCAAGACGTTAAAATAAAGGGCGATCTACCAATTATTTTAGCTCAGCGAATGGGGGCAAAGCTAACCCAAATTCTTAAGGAAGTTAGTGAGTTTAGCTCTATTGACTGGGGTAGTGTAAATAAAGAGATTGAAAAAATAGTGCAAGTTGAGGGAAGACACGATCTTAAGGAAATTAGTCTGCGTGCTGGAAAGAAATTCCTTCAAGAGTTCAGGTATGGTTATCGTCAAAAAATAGATGCTAATAGCGCTTCAGAATCAATTTTTGGCAACTATATAAATGAAGTCTTTGAATCTGGATTTAGTGGATGCATTCCACTAACAGATAAACATCATGGAGGAGTTGATGTGGTTACACTTGAGGGTCGAATTAAAGAGATAATGCCAGAAGTTGCAACTATAATTACCGATTGGGCAAAAAAGGCAATTATAGATAGAACTGTTGAGAAGTTAAGACTGCCCACTCGTCGTCGATTAAACACAATAGATATGGATGAAAATCTATGCTAAACATTCATCAAATTCATTACACTCTACACTTTGGATCTGGGATAAATAATGATGGGACTGTTAGATTTACCGACCACATTAGAAATATTGAGAACGATATAGGAATCTCTCTAGATAATCAGGCATTCCAGTATCGAGCAAAGCAAGAATTTCTACCTGAAGTTGCAGATTTGATTGACCTTGCTATTGCAATTCATATTTCTGATCGCCTTTCTTTTCAAGATCTTCGTCAAGAACAGATGCGTATTCGCGTAGTCTTACCAGTAAGGCATCCAGACTCTTTTAACAATGAATTGTTTCAGAAAAAATTGAAGGATCTTCTCGAATGGGCTACAGGGAGTAACTGGATATTTGAATTTCAAAAACGTGATGTAATAGAGCGTCTGCAACCATCATTACCAATAGCACCTAGAGATTGTGAAGTAGTATTGTGGAGTGGTGGACTTGATGCTTTAGCAGGGTTGTATGAACGACTACAAACTTATCCAGAAAAATCGTTTGTACTTTTTGGGACTGGTAGTAATGATAACGTCTATTCACTACAGGAGAAAGTAGCAGAAAAAGTTCAATTAAATTTTCCAGATCGTCTAAATTTATATAGATTCCCTATTCGTATCTCTGATAGTAATACACATAGAAAAAATACGATTACCCGTGCAAGAGGTATCGTGTTTGCGATGCTTGGCAGTGCATGTTCTTCTTTAATGGGGCAGAAAGAACTTTGCTTTTTTGAAAATGGAATGGGTGCAATTAATCTTCCGTACCGTGCATCTTCAATAGGGTTAGATCATACAAGATCTGTTCATCCATTAACCTTACTGAAAGTCAGCGATTTGATATCAGATATTTTGGGAGAATCTTTTAAAGTATGGAATCCATTCCTTTTTGCGACTAAAGCTCAAATGTGTAAGAAATTGTCCGATGATGAAAGAATAGACCTACTTCCAATCACAAAATCTTGTGACAGTCCACATCGAAATAAGATAGATCAATGTGGGTATTGCTCTTCTTGCCTCTTGCGAAGACAAGCTATAGCTGCTGCGAAACTAGATGATAGAACTAAGTACTTGATATTACACACAAATACAAGACCAGCAGGAGATCCTAGTCTTAGCTTACGGCATATGCTTTTTCAAGTTGAGACACTCCGAAGCTTAATTTATACGTCTGAGCTACCTGAAACTCAATGGGAACTGATTACTCGCGAATTTCCTATATTAGATGACATTGTAGATAACTGTTCTAAATCAGAGGAATTAACTATTTCTGATATGCGAAAAAGATTGATTCGTCTTTATCAAAACTACGTCATTGAATGGGATATTGTGAAATCTCAGCTATCAGTTGGTCTTATAAACTCTAGTGATAAATAAATATCTAAATTTACATTCAATAGAAATTATTCAGTTTATTAATTTTTAATAAGGCTCACGAAAAATGACTAGCAATATATTAGATGACATTGATATTGGAAAGTTGGGGGAACTCCTTCAACAAGCTCGCAAAAAGTGTGGGCTTACTCAAGCTGACGCTGCCAAATTTATTGATGCTGCGCGAACAACTATCGTTGCCATTGAAAAAGGAGATCGTCGTATCAAGCCTAATGAACTGATAAAGCTTGCCCGTGCTTACGGGAGATCTATCAGTGATTTCGTTCAGTCACGACCTGTCATTCAACCGTTTGAAGTGCAGTTCCGCACTGCCAATCGTCAGAGCGAAGACGAAGACTTACTGATTAGTCCTAGTATTGCCCACTTAGAAGAATTGTGTCGCAATTACCTAGAGCTAGAAGGGATTATGGATGCGCCTCTTCCTCAAAATTATCCTCAGGAATACGAAGTATCTAATATGCCGATTGAGGCGGCAGCAGAAAGTATAGCCATTGCCGAACGTCAACGTCTTGGGCTTGGAGATTCACCTGTTGCTCATCTACGAAATATTTTAGAGCAGAGTGTTGGTCTACGCATCTTTTATATAAAGATGCCACCAAAATATTCTGAGGTATATAGTTTTGATGATCAACTTGGGGGCTGTATGGCAATTAATGCTAACCATCCTGAAGAGCGCCGTAGATGGTCTTTAGCTCATGGCTATCTTCACTTCCTTGCTCATAGGAGAAAACCAGTTGTAGACTTTGACGGTCAGTATCAAAGGCTCCCAGAAAGTGAGCGTTTAGCAGAAGCATATCCAAAGTATTTTTTAATGCCCACAAGTAGCTTATTAAAACAATTTAACGATATGCATCGTTCTCACGGCAAATTCACTCCAACTAATCTATTCACTATGGCGCATTATTATGGAGTGTCGGTTGAGGCTCTAATTTATCGATTAGAGGGTATGGCATTATTACCATCTGGAACTTGGGATCGTCTACGAGATCGTGGTTTAAAAGTTCGTAAAGTCCAACAAGAAATGGGATTTGGAGCTATTGTCCAACGAAGTGATATGACTCCTATTCATTATCAACACTTGGCTATTGAAGCATTGGATCAGGGTTTAATTACTGAAGGACGGTTTGCAAATTTTCTCGGTGCTGACCGACTAGAAGCCAGACGCATAGCAGAAGTGTTAAGAGATCATTCAAGTGGAATACTTGAAGAGATTACTCATTTAGATCTTCGCCAAGTTTAGTGGGATTGATTATTTATGAAAGTTAAACAATCCCATCTTATTCTTGATGCTTGCTGCGTATTAAACTTGTGTGCTTCAGGCGATTTCATATCTATTTTAAAAACTATTCCTGCTCAGGTTGCCGTTACTGAGGTTGTCAAATACCAAGAGTTAAAAACTCTTCAAAGTCTTATATCTGAAGATAATCATGGAGGTATTCAACTTGAACAATCTATTGAACAAGGGTTGCTTTTGATTGTTGACTTTGAGTCAGAACTAGAAGAACAAACTTTTGTTAACTATGTTTTTGAGATGGGAGACGATGGCGAATCAGCTACTTTTGCGATCGCATCTCATCGAAGATGGTCAGTTGCTACCGACGACAAGAAAGCAATTTCATTTTTTAGAGAAGTGGAACCAGCTTTACAAATTTTTTCTACTTTGGAAATCATCAAGCATTGGGCTGAAATGAAAAACCCTAGCTCAAATGAGTTAAAAAATGTTTTGAATGCTGTTCGTGAAAAAGGTAGGTACTTACCGAGTCAAAAGCACCCATTATTTAGTTGGTGGCAATCGGCGATAAATGTTCAGGAATAACCATAAATCCTGAATAAAAGACGAGTTATCATTTGCGCGTGGCACACACAATCGGCTCGTCTGGCAATCGTCAAATTTCGCCACAAAGCGATCGCTTGACATTTAACTCAATCACAGCTAATAAACCTCATCGTGAGTACCAATATCAATCAGGACGATCTCATCTGGCTCAATGCTAAAGACAATACGACAGTCATAACCACAAGAACAAGCCTGCAATCCCTCAAGTTTCCCTCTGAGAGGATGCGTCCCCAAATTTGGTGCAGATACATCTAACTCAATTTGCCGAATCACATTCTCTACACGGGGTTTTAGCTCAGGATTGCGTTTGATATAACGCCGAAAAGCGCGACTAAATTTTGGAGAAACAACAATTTTCTTCATTATTTATTCTGGTAAATCAAGCTCACTTTGCAACTTAGCGATCGCCTCTTCAGCCGAACAAGCTTTCAACTCTCCCGCCCGATAAGCAGCGATCGCCTCACGCGCATTTTCAGCAATCTCATCACGTCGCCTCTCAATTTGACGTTTACGAACGATTTCTAACAACATATCTTGCTGCTCCGTAGGTAGTTGCTCAACAATCTCAATCGCAGATGCAAGTGTAACCATTTCCAAATACTCCACAATAAAAATCAAACTATGTATTTAAAATCTGTGAAATCAAATAGTCCGTCTAATCCGTGATTCCGACTTTATGTTGACTCGCGATCGCCATATTCCGCACAAAAAGCCTTCACGCCAATATGCAAAATAATCACCGTCACCGCCACCACTACCGACGGCAACACATTCCCTGACAAGCCCAAAGCCACCGCGATTCCGCGAAAAGTAGCGATCGCCTCCTTATTATCCAGATCGCCCCACTTCTTCCATTGCTTATACAGCATTCCCTCCTCTTCACAGAGATCCGCCTTCGCTGCCCGCCAAAACTTTTTCAAGAAACTTTTCGCTGGTTCATTCGCCGCCGTAGCGATCGCCTGATTCTGCTTTTCTAGTTGTGACTCTTGATCAATGGATCTAAAAGAAACGTCGTTGGAGCGCGATTTCAAATCTAGCAACTGTGCATCGATTTCCGTCGCCAATTGTGCAATCTCTTGATCAGAAAACATAAATTTTTATCCCTTTTTAGATTAATTATTCATATTAAACAAAACTGCTCAAATCAAAATTAAAAAAGAAGGCGATCACCAAGTGTCCTCAAGCGATCGCTACCCGTAAACCTGACATTTAACTCAATCGCAGCTAATAAATCTTATCGTGAGTAGCGATCGCGCAACCATAATTTTATCATAATCCCTTTTTTGCAGCTATATTTCCTCTTGCCAAGGATTGATTAGACTTAGCTGACAGTTACAAAAATCGGCAATGTTGCAAGTTGTTAATACTGCATTATGAGAAAGTGCGATCGCTGCGATTTGAACATCTGCCTGAGCGATCGGCTTTCCAATTTGGCTCCGAAATGAAGCCAACTTTGCATACTCTAGCGCCGATGCACTATCAAAAGCCCAAATTCTCTTCTAGAAATCTTGCTCAAACATCTGTCCCGCAGCCCTCTCCATATCACTGCGACGTTTTCCAATGGGCAACAACGCTAAGCCGTAATAAGTAGTTAGACAAAATTAATTACATAATTTGAATAAAATCAAGGAAGTAAAAATAGTAGGAGGTTTGCGAGTGAATTTAAGTAGAAAGATACACAAAGAGAGAAAGGCGGCGATTCATCAAGTATGCATGGCTCCCTTTAAGTACTTACCGATGCTGGCAAAGTTTGGTTAATTCTGTCGAAAAAATTCTCAGTGAATTTGGTCAAAACTATGTAATTAATTTTGTCTAACTACTTACCAGATAGTTGGAAACCTGTTATAACTTCTAATGGCGTGCGAGGTATATGAATGTTTTGGGAACCGATAGAAGATAATAAGTTACAAATGGAGTGGAAATGGCTGCAAAATATCACTATTTTTATGGTGGTTAGTAATATTTTTATGCCATCGTTGATGCTCTTATTGGCTTTAATTACTCTTTTTCGTCATGGTTGGCAAGCGATCGTAACACCAGTTAGTCGTGCATATTGTTGGTTGTCAGTATGGATGATTTTCACCACAATTATTGCTTTCAATTTCCCGACTGCCGCAGGAGGACTAGCTAACTTTTTGCCCTATTTTCTCTTGGCTGCCGTTACTAGCTATATCATTCGCACCCCTGCTCAATTTATTCATTTTCTATGGTTATTGGTTCTTAGTTCCGTCATGGTGAGTGGATTTGGGATATTGCAAGCAATTCTCGATCGCCCTGATTGGATATTTCCGAAAGTGATTTTTGATAGCTATCCGATTCCGATGGGATTTAGTCCCGATCGCCGTATCCAGTCGTTTTTTGGACATTTCAATGAAACAGCTGCTTATTTGTTGATGATATTACCGATCGCTTTTCATTTTGCACTTGGTAAAGTCAAAAGTATCTCCAAATCTCAACAGGCGATCGCGGCGATCGCGCTGGCTTTAGGAACTGCTGTGCTGATCCTGACTGGTTCGCGTAATGCTTGGATGTTGGCAATATTGGGGAGTATTGCTTTAGCTCTCTATTATCGACAATGGAAACTAGTGGCGGGATTTGGGTTCGTTTTGTTAATTGTGGCATGGGCAGTATTTGGGAATAAATTTGGCTTAGGCGGCGAAGCACTGCGATCGCTATTGCCAGAAGGATTTGTCAATCGCTTAGCTAGCACCGTTGACCCCAAATTAGCCGATTATGCATCCACAGCCGATCGCCTGAATGCTTGGCAACTTGCGCTCTCACTTATTTCTCAACACCCAATCCAAGGCTGGGGACTCCGAAATTTTCCGTTTATTGCCAAGTCTATGGGCTACGATCTGCGTGGGTTACCCCATGAACATAATTTATTTTTAGCGATCGCAGTTGGATCGGGAATTCCTGCATTGCTAGGATTTATCGGTATTATCGGCTGGACAATCTGGACTTCACTCAAATCCGCGATCGCCAAAGAAACGGAAGGCATGATGGTTGTTGTGGCGATCGGCGTTATGCTTTTTTTGCTGACGGGTTGGCTAGACTTAGTGCTTTATGAACCACGCCTTAGTATTTTGTTGTGGTATTTGCTAGGGAGTATGTATGGATTGGCACAAGCAACAAAGAATGAAGTTATCATAAGTAGGTAAGCATCCTAAAACCCAAAACCTAAAAAGCTGTAGCGCACGCTGCGCGTGCGCTACAGCTTTTTAGACTAATAATGAAATCTTAATTTTTAATCAGTACATTCGCTTTTATGACTAATTCCCCTCTAAGCTGGACAGAACTAGAATCTCTCACAGACTTCCAAATAGATACTGTTAATGGTTCTACTAACTCACAAGCGCGTTTACGCTTATTTGGACATGATGAAGCTGATGTGCGCGTGACGTTATATCGTGATCATCATGCATGGTGTCCCTATTGTCAAAAAATTTGGCTGTGGTTAGAAGAAAAACAAATTCCCTATCGCATTGAAAAAGTGACCATGTTTTGTTATGGCGACAAAGAGAGTTGGTACAAACGGATTGTACCTTCAGGAATGTTGCCAGCGATCGCCTTAGATGGCAAAATAATCACTGAAAGCGATGATATTTTGATGGGTTTAGAAAAAGCTTTTGGCGTACTTGGTAAGGGCATGAACGATCCTGAAGTAGTTCCTGCGAGAAGATTAGAGCGAGTATTATTCAGGGCTTGGTGCGAATGGCTTTGTCGTCCTGTCAGTTCAGCGCAACAAGAGCAGCGTCATCGCCAACAATTTAAAGAAGTAATGTCAAAGGTTGAGGAAGTGTTAGGAAGTACACCTAGCCCTTACTTTTTGGAAGATTTCGGCACTGCGGATGTGATTTTTACGCCCTATGTCGAGCGGATGAATGCCAGCCTCTACTATTACAAGGGTTATTCTATGCGCGAAGAAAATCCGCGTATGTCTGATTGGTTTGACGCAATGGAAAGTCGATCCACCTATCGCGGAACTCAAAGCGATTTCCATACCCATGTCCATGATTTGCCGCCACAGATGGGAGGTTGCTATGAGAATGGTGAACCGCAGATGTTGATCAATAAAGAGAAAGTAGATTATGGCTCTTGGTTTGGATTGCCAGATGTGACTTATCCAGAACCCGAGAACTCCCGTGCTGAGGCGCTACAACGAGTAATCAAGCATCGTGCCAATATCATTAAAGTCAATCCTGCGAATAATCAACTATTTGATGAAGCATTGCGTTGTGCTTTAACGAATATGATCACTGATCAGGTCTGCACGCCTCCACCTGATTCCGATTTGGCTTTGCGATATTTGCGCGATCGCATTAATGTGCCTCGCGATATGTCAATCTATGCAGCTAAGCGCCTGCGAGAATCTCTAGAAAAAACTGCGGCTTTAGTCGGCGATCGCCAAAGTCCACCCCTAACTGTCAGAAATCGCCGCGATCAAGATCCCGTAAACTTTGTTTCCCACCATAATTGAGAGTGATTTAAGCAATGTCCGCAAGTAATAGCAAGTCCGCAACAAGTTTGCAAACAAGTTTCAAACAAAATTTTTGGAATTGGCGCACGATCGCTCAGCTAATCTTTTTGGCGATCGTGATTACTTGTAGCATTTTGGCATGGAATACCCTTGCGAGAAATATGCGAAATTCAGGATTAGCGATTAGTTTTGACTTTCTCAGCGATCCTGCTTCCTTTGACATTGCCGATTCGCCTTTTCCTTATAAAGCTTCGGATAGTTATACAGTTGCTTTGCAAGTCGGGTTGCTCAATTCTCTGAAGGCGATCGCCTTGAGTATTTTCTCCGCCACAGTTATTGGAGTCACGGTTGGGGTTTCGCGGCTCTCAAATAACTGGTTAGTCAAGCAACTTGCGCGAGTTTATGTGGAAATCCTTCGGAATACGCCGCTACTATTGCAACTGTTTTTCTGGTACTCAGCGATCTTTTTGGCACTTCCATCTGCTAGCGATCGCATTTCACTCGGATTTGCCACCCTTGCCAAAGATGGCATCACGATCGCCGCTTTGAAAATGACCTTGAGTTCTGAATTTTGCGCCCTAGTCTTGGGCTTAAGCCTATTTTCGAGCGCCTTCATTGCCGAAATTGTGCGCGGCGGCATTCTGTCAGTTCCTAAAGGTCAAGCAGAAGCAGCCAAAGCATTAGGGCTGAATGATTTCCAAACGATGCGAAAAATCGTTTTACCCCAAGCCTTACGTGTAATTATTCCATCACTGACTAGTCAATATGTGAACATTGCCAAAAATTCTAGTCTCGCGATCGCGATCGGCTATACCGACATTTATCGGATTGCGTCCACGACCATTAATCAGACTGGAAGACCTGTAAATGTGATTTTGATTATCATGGCGGTCTATCTCGCTATGAGCCTGACAATTTCGGGAAGCATGAACTTATTAAATCGTCAGTTTCAAATCGTTGAACGCTAATTTATAACATTCAAGTGCCAAAAGAGCGATCGCCAGCATCACCCAAACCGGGAATAATCCATCCTTTCTCGTTCACAACTTCATCAATGCAACCTGAATAAATCTGTACCTCAGGGAATTGTTGATTGATCAGTTGTAAGGCTGGTGGCGCACAGAGAGCATTAATAATCCTTATTAAAGAAGCATCGGCTCCTCGCTCTGTCAACATTTTTAAAGTAGTGATAATTGAGCCGCCTGTTGCCATCATCGGCTCGACAATAAAAATATGTGTCTGTGGCTCAAATCTTTCTGGCAAACGATTGAGATAACAACTCGCTTCAAGACTTTCTTCATTCCGCACTAAGCCCAAATGATAAACACTTGCCGTTGGTAATAGACTTTGGCAACCTTCGAGCATTGATAGCCCTGCGCGTAAAATTGGCACAAAAGCTAAAGGGATAGAACCATCAATTATCTGTCCTGTCATCGTTCCTAATGGAGTTTCGACATTCACTTCTTGCACTGGCAAAAATTCGCGCACTGCTTCATAGGTAAGCCATTTACCCATTTCGATCATCGCGGTACGAAACAAAGGGACTGGTGTATGCTTTTCGCGTGCGATCGTCAGCCAGTGACGGATGACGGGATGAGGCGGAACATATACGCGCAGTTGAGAAGCCATTGAATTATTCTGGTATTTTTGAGTTTTAAGATGTGCTGCATCAAGCGCGGCACTCCTCAGATATCCTACAGCGATTTGGGTTAGACAAACAGGCAAGGGGCTTAAGCCCCTTGTTAAGCTGATGTGCCTTTAAGTTGCAAGATAATTGTGCTGCGCCTCGCGCGGCACAATTATCTTCTGGGTTTTAATATGCATCTTAAATGCCGATCAGCTTATGGT
>JAJAZG010000101.1 GCA_026785865.1 Pseudanabaena sp. CAN_BIN31 | reverse complement strand
TTTTATTTCGTAGAAGCTCTCTGAGCTTTACTTACCGCCTTTTTTGAGCGAAAGAATTGCTTCGACTTCAGCAGTTTCTTGATTGGGATAAGTAGCAGTTACAGCCAAACCACGGATAGATTCAATCAAAGCCTTATCTTCGGGTCTAATTTTTGCCTTCTCAGCCGCAGGTATCAAATTTTGGAAAATAGCCCAAGTTTTATCCATATCAATATAGAAGTAGCCAACGCTGTTAGTGGGAAGAGTGCTAACTACGGTCTTAAAGTTGGCATCAGCGTCGATCGCCGTTGCAGGTTTCGGCACAAATAGCGACACGATCGGCGAAGCTGTGATAAAGAGTGTATCTTTTTGGCTCCAGCCATGAGAAAAAATCGCCCCTGGCGCACCAGTCGCTGACCATTCAGTAACAGCCACACCGCCAACATCTTTCTTGCTGACTGTGCCGCCATTCTTGGCAATGAAATCATCAAACTTAGCGAGTAAAGACTCACCAGCAGCGCGGTTTGTCGTTTGGAACATCAGTAAAGGTGCAAGCCCTTGGGTTTGCGCTAAAATTCCTTCTGGTTTGCTAGATACAGAGGCGATCGCAAATTCACCATCCATCCATCCCAAAATATCTTTATCAAGATCGAGAGCCAATGGAGAAGACTTCAGTTGAGATCGGATTTGATCGATACTTTTTTTAATTTCAGGGCTTTTCTCTGCTGACTTGACAAACTGCTCCCATGAATTCTTAAGATTAAAACCAGTGATTACGGAAAATGCTTGAGAAGGAAGCTGACCCATGACCTTGTTAGGAGAGTTCTTTAGTCCTGCAATTGCCGCAGGTTCCAACTTGCCAAGGGCTTTAAAGCGAATACCTGCGTCATCAATGCCAAAACCCATATTCATGGATTTCACGTTCTTCAATTGCTCCAGTGATTCTGGCGGAATTGGCTGTGCTTCGGGGTTTAGGGCTAATAGCTCCACAATCGATTCGCCAAAGTTGGGAATATAAATTTGAGCAACAGGATTTTGGATCTTAAGATCGTCGATGCTAGGCAAACTTGCTAAAGAAGCGTCCCCTTTGAAGGTATCGATCGCCTTCTGAATCGACTGTTCTTGAGGAGTGACAATCAAGTAATCTCCCACCATCGCCGTTGTGCTGGCATTCGCTCCTTCACCATATTGCGTGATTTTTACGCCTTTATACTCAGATTGTTTTTCCTTACCACCCGCCTTAGTCTTAACCTTCTCCGACAAAAATTTCTCAGCCCCAACCTTGTCTTTGACCTCAACCACAACCAGAATATTCGGTGCGGTCTGTGCTTTGGGAATAGCTTTTTCTTGAATAAACTGAATCGAACCTGCGTCACTCATTGGCACATAGCGATTCTGAAGTGTTGCTTGTGATTTACTAGGGACAAGGCTAGCAGTTTTAATAGAAGGTAAAATTGCGATCGATACATTTTTACCGATCCAAGGTTTCACGTCTTTTTCGTAGTCAAAGTCACCTGAAGAAAGATCTTTTCTTACCTGAGCGATCGCCTTATCATAAAGTTTTTTGGTTTCTGGGGACAAGAATTGCTCAAGCTTAGACAGAGCTTCATCGTCGGTTGACAGAGACACCGCCATCAATGACTGTTTAGGCACAATAGTAAGCGTTTTCGCACTGCTTGTGGGCAAAATAATTGGCTTATTGAAGAAAAAATAAGCACCTACGCCCCCAGCCACCACTACCGCCAAACCACCAATAATTGGGAGTAAATTTGGTTTTGTTTCAGTCATAAATTTAAAACCTCAAGTTTATTAATTTCAGAATAACAGTATAGAGTGTGAGCTACCGAATGTAATGGAAGCCCCAAAACATAAAAAAGGGGGCAGCGCCCCCTTTTTTTATGGAATTAAAGGAATCGTCGCACTACGAGCGAACTGCTCATAGGCTGACTCTAAATTAGTAGAATATAATCCTTTAAATTTGTACTCTTTGTAAGCATCAGGTACTTTAGCAAACTTCTGAAGAACTTGCTCCTTCGTCAAAATTTGGGATTTCCATTCTAAAGCAGTCCTCTCTAACGAACTAAAATAAGCTTGCTGTGCCTGTAAACCAGTCACATCAGTGACATCGCCATGACCAGGAACAACCTTCGCTTCTGGGAAAGTAGCAATCAATCGATACAAACTTGCTTGCCACTGACGAAGATCGCCATCTGCTGTGAAGGGAATGCGCTTATTGAAAACCATATCGCCTGTAAACAACACCTTAGCATCAGGCACATAAGCAACGAGATCAGTTCCAGATGAATGTCCATCAACGCGCTCAATCCGTACTTGGCGATCGCCTAACCAAATATCGGTCTGGCTATTAATAATCATTGTCGGCGGCGTAACACCGCCCGTATTATTTCGACCACTTTGGATATATTCACGAATCACGCCGCGACCCATGATAGGAACTTCACGCTTTACGAAAGCGACATTTCCACCCGTATGATCGAAGTGATAATGCGTATTCAAAACATACCTGATCGGCTTATCTGTCAATGATTTGACAGTAGCAATCATGAGTTCGGCAAGTTCAGATGTTTGGAAAGGATCAATCACTAACACGCCATCACTACCAATTACAAAACCACCGTTGCAAATTGCCACCATAGGACTTACAGGTGGAAAATCGGTGCTAGCAACTAGGGCATAAATTCCTTGACCAACCTCTTGCAGTTGCAAGCCCGCATTTTGCAAACTTACGGTTTTGATAGATGTTTCTACAGGCTTATTCTGAGCCTGTATCTGAGTTTGCGGCTGGGTTTGCTTTTGAGCTTGTGCAATGCTCCAGCTATGTCCAAGCGTTATCGACATCATTGTGGCGATCGCCGCCAACAAAAATGCCAAAAGGTATTTAATCTTCAACTTTTTCAGCATCTATATTCCTTAAAAATGGCTAGATTTTGAAACTTACTCCCTTCCCAGTATAAAAATAGACATTAAAATCCAAGAATTAAGGTTGCGGCGCGGAGCGCCGCAACCTTAATTCTTGCACTGGGAAGGGAGTAGCAGATTCAAGCCTAGTGTAAACCAAATTAAAAGCCAGAAAGTCTAGGGAGTAATTTGCACTCCTGAGACTTTCTGGCTCTTATTAAAACTTAAGTATTGAATTTGTCGAACTTTAAAGTTGAGCTTTAAAGCTTGACTTCGATATCCACACCAGCCGCTAGATCTAGCTTCATGAGCGCATCGATAGTTTTGGCAGAAGGTTGATAAATGTCGATGATCCGACTATGGGTGCGTGTTTCAAAATGTTCGCGTGAGTCTTTATC
>JAJAZG010000100.1 GCA_026785865.1 Pseudanabaena sp. CAN_BIN31 | reverse complement strand
TTTTTTTGTATTTAAAATATTTTAAAATAAATCCTTTTGGTGTGGCTAACGCCGGGGTTGCGCCACAGCCTTTTGGGTTTAATTAAATTAATTCGTTAAAATTTCCATGAGTCAACTGTGGCAAGAGTTAGAGCGCGAAGTCGAGAGGCGACGCACCTTTGCAATTATTTCCCACCCCGATGCGGGGAAAACGACATTAACCGAAAAGTTATTGTTGTACGGAGGTGCGATTCACTTAGCGGGTGCGGTCAAAGCTAGAGCCGCGCAACGTCATGCCACATCGGATTGGATGGAATTAGAAAAGCAACGTGGGATTTCGATCACTTCGACCGTGTTGCAATTTGACTATATGGGCTATTGCATTAATTTGCTGGATACTCCTGGTCACAAAGATTTTAGTGAAGATACTTATCGGACTCTTGCCGCCGCCGACAATGCGGTGATGTTAGTTGATGGCGCAAAGGGCTTAGAGCCACAAACTCGCAAATTGTTTGAAGTTTGTCGGATGCGATCGCTGCCTATTTTTACGTTCATCAACAAAATGGATCGCCCCACCCGCGAGCCTCTGGAACTATTAGACGAAATCGAAAAAGAATTAGGAATCACGCCCTATGTGATGAATTGGGCGATCGGTACAGGCGATCAATTTAAAGGTGTCTACGATCGCGCTAGTAAGACCGTGCATTTATTTCAGCGCAGTTCGCATGGACAACGTGAAGCTGATGTCAAAATCTATAACTTGGACGATCCGCAAGTAATTAAATTTGTGGGCAAGGATCTCTATAATCAGCTTTTAGAAGATTTAGAAGTTATTGATGCTGCGGGTGCGGAATGGAATACGCAGGATTTGCATCGCGGTAAACTCACACCGATTTTCTTCGGTAGTGCGATGACCAATTTTGGCGTAGAACTATTCTTAAAATCTTTCCTTGAATGTGGCTTAACTCCCACGGTTCACGATAGCTCAAGCGGCGAAGTCTCGCCCACCGATGAAGATTTCTCGGCGTTTGTGTTCAAGCTGCAAGCAAATATGGACCCACGCCATCGCGATCGCATTGCTTTCGTGCGTGTTTGCTCTGGCAAGTTTGAGAAAGACATGAGTGTTACCCACTTACGCAGTGGCAAAAGTATTCGTCTATCCCATGCTCAAAAGTTATTTGGTCAAGATCGTGAGGCGATCGATGTTGCCTACGCTGGCGATGTGATTGGCTTGAATAACCCTGGCATGTTCGCGATCGGTGACACGATTTACATGGGCAAAAAGCGCCAGTATGCAGGTATTCCATCTTTCTCGCCAGAGTTATTCTGTACCCTTCGCAATCCCAATCCTTCTAAGTTCAAACAATTTCGTAAAGGAATATCAGAATTACAAGAAGAAGGCGCAATTCAAATCATGTATTCCGTCGATGAAGCAAAGCGCGATCCGATTCTTGCGGCTGTCGGACAGTTGCAATTTGAAGTCGCTCAATATCGCCTCCAAAGTGAATACAACGTTGAAACCATTTTGGAATCGATGCCCTATTCTGTCGCTCGATGGGTTGGCGATGGTTGGGATGCCCTTGAAGCAGTTGGCAGACTTTTTAACACAATGGTCGTCAAAGACAGCTTGAATCGTCCTGTTTTGCTATTTAAGAACCAATGGAACTTAAATCAAGTGGAAGCCGATCATCCGAAGTTGAAGCTACAGGCGATCGCGCCGCTTGCCGAGGTAAACAGAGTTTAGAGCAACAATTACTATTTTTTAGTATTATGGTCATAACTGTTTACCCGTAAATATTTATGGCAATCGAGACAAAAGACCTTTCGTCTCCCCCTCCCGTAGCCCTTTGGCATACCTTCACTGCCGATCGCGCTCTGGAATTACTCGAAAGCGATCCCAATCAGGGGCTTAATAGTCAAGAAATAGCGACAAAATTTGATCGCTATGGCGCTAATGAACTAATCGAAAAAGCTGGGCGATCGCGTCTACGGATTTTTGCTGATCAGTTTACAAATATCATGCTGGTCATGCTGATGGCAGTGGCTGTGGTCTCTGGTTTTCTGGCACTTAGCAAACCAGTACCAGAATTTCCTAAAGATGCCGTGGCGATCTTTTCGATTGTCTTGCTCAATGGCATTCTTGGTTTTATGCAAGAGACTAATGCTGAAAAAGCTCTTGCAGCCCTAAAACGCATGTCTTCACCAAAAGTGCGGGTAGTTCGCAATGGTGAAATCATCGAAATCAATGGCAAAGAACTCGTACCTGGCGACATTATGCTCTTGGAAGCGGGTGTGCAAATCGCTGCGGATGGTAGATTACTCGATGAGCAAAATCTCCAAGTACGGGAATCAGCGCTGACTGGAGAAGCAGAAGCGGTTAGTAAAGAAGCAAAATTAATTTTAGAAGCTGATGCGAGTTTGGGCGATCGCCTAAATTGCGTGTATCAGGGTACTGAAGTTGTACAAGGACGCGCCAAAGTTCTGGTCACCAAGATCGGGATGCAGACTGAGCTAGGAAAAATCGCCGCCCTGATTCAAGATGTGGAAACCGAAGATACACCCCTACAAAAACGCATGACCGAGTTAGGGAATGTCCTCGTAACTGGCTCTCTCGCATTAGTCGGCTTAGTCGTTTTAGTGGGAATGCTCAATAAAGGCAACTTTGGCGAACTTCTCGAAACATCCCTGAGTATGGCAGTGGCTGTCGTCCCTGAAGGATTACCTGCGGTGGTGACTGTCACCCTCGCATTAGGCACTCAGCGCATGGTCAAACGCAACGCCCTAATTCGGCGCTTACCAGCCGTGGAAACCCTTGGCTCTGTCACCACGATTTGCTCTGACAAGACAGGCACGCTCACCCAAAACAAAATGGTGGTGCAGGGTATTCGGACTGGGCTACATTCTCTCCAAGTTACAGGTGATGGATATGCGCCATTTGGAGAATTTAGCATCTTAGAAGAAACTCAACAAGATTCTGCTTTTGCAGTTAACCACACTCCTGAAGTTCAGCAATTGTTAATGGCTTGCGTATTTTGCAATGATGCAATCTTGCAGCAAAAAAATAGTGAATGGATGATCATCGGTGATCCTACCGAGGGCGCTTTGCTAGTCCTCGCCAGTAAAGGTGGCTGTGAATCTGCCGAATGGCAACATCGGATGCCGCGTGTGTCTGAAGTTCCGTTCTCCTCTGAACGTAAACGCATGAGCGTTCTGGTGCAGGGTGAACATGGCGGCAATGTGCTTTTTTGCAAAGGCTCTCCAGAGTTGACCTTAGAATGCTGCACCCATATTCAAATCGGCGATCAGCTCCATGAAATTGCTGATTCCCAACGCCAACATGTTCTCGCGCAAAATAACGAACTCGCCAGTCGTGGTTTGCGTGTACTCGGTTTTGCCTATCGTACATTATCCGATTTGCACGAAGACGGTCTTACTGAAAAAGACGAGAGCAATTTAGTCTGGATCGGCTTAGTGGGAATGCTCGATGCGCCACGTCCAGAAGTGCGCGAAGCCGTGGAGCGTTGCCGTGGAGCGGGTATTCGACCCATGATGATCACGGGTGATCATCAACTCACGGCTAAGGCGATCGCCGAAAACTTAGGAATTGCCAAATCAGGCGATCGCGTCCTTACTGGCAAAGAGTTAGAACTGATGAGTAGCGCAGACTTAGACCGCGAAGTTGAGTTGGTCAGCGTCTATGCTCGTGTTTCACCTGAGCATAAACTGCGAATCGTCCAAGCCTTGCAAAGAAACCATCACTTTGTGGCGATGACAGGCGATGGCGTTAATGATGCTCCTGCACTCAAGCAAGCGGATATTGGTATCGCGATGGGGATCACTGGCACTGACGTATCCAAGGAAGCCAGTGACATGATCTTGCTGGATGACAACTTTGCCACGATTGTCGCCGCCACCGAGGAAGGGCGTGTCGTTTATACAAATATTCGCCGCTTTATCAAATATATTCTTGGCAGTAACATTGGCGAGGTGATCACGATCGCTGCTGCTCCCATATTAGGTTTATCAGTCCCTCTGATTCCTCTACAAATCCTATGGATGAATCTTGTCACCGACGGCTTACCTGCTCTCGCGCTTGCCGTCGAGCCAGCCGAACCAAATGTGATGAAACGTCCGCCTATTGACCCTCGCGAAAATATTTTTGCCAGAGGAATGGGACTGTATATGGTCAGAATCGGGATCGTCTTGGCGATTATCACTATTTCGATGATGGCTTGGGCGCATGGCTACACGACAGCAAACACGTTTAATGACACCTATTCACCTAAGCGATGGGAAACTATGGTGTTTACAACGCTGTGTTTAGCGCAAATGGGACATGCGATCGCTATTCGCTCTAATACCCAACTGACGATCGAACTTGATCCTCGCACCAATCCTTACGTCTGGGGATCAGTGATCATGACCACAGTTTTACAAATGGTGCTGATTTACGTCGAGCCATTTCGTATCTTCTTTGGTACATATCTAATCACCCCAACCGAATTAGCAATTTGCTTTGGTTTTAGTACCTTGATGTTTGTCTGGATAGAATTAGAGAAACTCGTGATTCGTTGGTGGGCGTGGCAACGTCAGTCCTAAAACCCAAAAATGATGAAGTGGCGCGATGCGCCACTTCATCATTTTTGGAGCTATAGCTGTCGTCACTTGCGTTAGGACAAGCTAAAACCCAAGGAGAGTAA
>JAJAZG010000099.1 GCA_026785865.1 Pseudanabaena sp. CAN_BIN31 | reverse complement strand
TTGCAGATCAAGGCTAGTCATGTTGGTAAAGATACAGTTCTATCGCAAATAGTTAATCTTGTCCAGCAAGCTCAAGGCTCGAAAGCGCCGATCCAACGACTAGCAGATCGAGTCACAGGTTGGTTTGTACCTGTAGTTATTTCGATTGCGATCGTCACATTTCTGATCTGGTTCAACGTCACGGGCAACTTAACAATGGCGACTATTTCCGCCGTTGGCGTGCTGATTATTGCCTGTCCTTGCGCTCTAGGCTTAGCGGCTCCCACTTCAATTATGGTAGGAACTGGTAAAGGTGCAGAAAATGGCATCTTAATTAAAGACGCGGGTAGTTTAGAACTAGCTCATAAAATCCAGACAATCGTACTTGACAAAACTGGAACTGTGACCGAAGGCAAACCAACTGTCACCGATCTTTTTGCTATAAATAAAGATGATGATGAATTATTAAAACTTGTAGCGGCGATCGAGCGAAACTCTGAACATCCTTTAGCCGAAGCTATTGTGGAATATGCCAAGCAGAAGAAAATCGAAATTCCTGAAGTAGTTGATTTTCAGGCGATCGCAGGTAGCGGTGTGCAAGGAAGAGTAAATAATGCTCTGATCCAAATAGGAACTAGGCGATGGATGGATGAGTTAAACATTGATACTAATTCAATCCATCAATATCAAGATGCTTGGGAAATAGGCGGTAAAACGGTTGTGTTAATTGCGGTTGATAATGTAGCACGAGGTTTAATTGGAATTGCTGATAAAGTCAAAGCTTCATCTCAGAGTGCAGTTAGTGCTTTGCAACGCATGAAAATAGAAGTGGTGATGCTAACAGGTGACAATCAAGCGACAGCAGAGGCGATCGCTCGTGAAGTTGGGATTAAGCGAGTATTTGCCCAAGTACGTCCCGATCAGAAAGTGGCAAAAATCAAAGAATTACAAACCGAAGGAAAGATCGTGGCGATGGTGGGCGATGGCATCAATGATGCTCCCGCCTTGGCACAAGCTGATGTCGGTTTTGCGATCGGGACTGGTACTGATGTGGCGATCGCGGCTAGCGATATCACATTAATTTCAGGTGATTTGCAGGGGATCGTGACCGCGATTCAACTCAGCCACGCCACGATTAGTAATATCCAACAAAATCTCTTTTTTGCTTTTATCTACAACGTTGCTGGCATTCCCATCGCCGCAGGCATTCTCTTCCCATTCTTTGGTTGGTTACTCAGTCCGATCATTGCAGGTGGAGCGATGGCATTTAGTTCTGTCTCTGTGGTCACAAATGCCTTGCGCCTACGAGGTTTTCGTCCTACTTCTACTAACTGAGACAGGACAGACAAGGGGCTTTAACTTCCACATCCTGACTGCTATAGGAAATACAACTATGCTAAAAATCAAATTTCTAAATCTAATCCTTAGCCTCACTGTTTTTAGCGCGATCGCATCCAGCGTATCGGCAGCCGAAATGAAAGAACAACATTCTACGCGATCGCCCCAATTTCAAAAAATCGAACAACCCCTTGCCCTTAAAATCGGTTTAACCGCAGGTGGATTAGCCCTAATTAGCGCTCAGCTATGGTGGTTTCTGTTTAGTAAACCAAAGTCTCAAAATGCCGAAACCAGTGATGGTGTGCAGGAAGTTAGCATCACTGTAGATGGTGGTTACAGCCCATCGCTAGTTACCGTCAAACGCGGACAACCAGTGCGATTAAACTTCATTCGCCGCGATCCTAATAGCTGCTTGGAAAAGGTGCTCTTTCCTGATTTTCACATTGCTCAAGACTTAGCTCTAAATACGACTACACCAATTGAATTTACGCCTCAAACTGTCGGCAATTATCAATATTCCTGTGGTATGGGGATGTTTCACGGTGCGATCGCGGTGGAAGAATAGCCAAAAAAAGAATAATTGGCAAGGAGCAAAACGGATCAGTATTGATAAGTAAAAAGTGCGTGCGAAACACGCCCTTTGCGCTAAGGATTTTAAATGTGATCTAAACAATGATTTGGTAAGAAAGCTGTCCAACCATTGTCTAATTTGACACGGCAACTAACACTAATTACCTGCTCAACGACACCTTGGTGATTAGCATATTGCTGGCGATTGGCATTTACAGCCACGCGATCGCCAACTTTAAAAGTTTTACTTGGAGATTTGTTATCCATCCCCGATCCTTGTTTTTCGCCTGCAAGGTTAGGAATTGCTGCCTTTTTAAGAGTCGGGACAGAGTGAAAAGTCAAAGAAGCCGCTTGCTGTCCATTTACCTGATAGTTGTAACCCCTTCCTTGAATGAGTTGCAAACTGCCAATCTGAATATTTTCTAAATGTTGCACAAAACTATCGACAGATATTTCCATTTCTTCAGCAAGATCTTCAAACATGACAGGATAGCTCCAATAGTTTTCGCCTACCTGTAAATCAGCTAGCTCCTTCCATGCGTCAAATAGTTTTTGTCCAAATTGAGATACTAAATCGTCAATGCGATCGCGATTTGACCTAGCAACAGAACCGACGGATGTACTGCCAGATGTCAGAGTTTCCAGTGTTTTGAGCAAGTTTTGAGCAATGCGATCGCTTGCTTCTGTTCTTGCTCGAAGATATTCGAGAACCTGCTCAAATAAAGATTCACTAACATTAACAGTCATAAAACTACCCGCACTGATCGCTTCTAAAAATATCTAAAGAATGAATATCTAAAAAATAAACAACTAAAAATGTGTTTTTGGATGCTGGAGATTATAAAAATTTAGTTTTTAGATTTTCTCAAACACTCTCTAAATTAACATCTAACAAGCCAATACCGAGAATATTTAAAATCAAAACTAAAATCAAAACTAAAATAAAAAAGGTAAAAGTGACGCTTCCTGATTAATTAAGCCCAGCTAGCCAATTTTTGGGTAGTGGCTCATTACAAAGCTGATGAATTTCTGTAATACGCTCAAATAGCCAAGGGTAATTACGGCGATAGGCAGGAATTAAACCCAATGGTGATAGCAATGCGGCGGCCGTTAAGTCGGCAACACTAAAGCGATCGCCGACTAAGTAGCCATCCTGCCAAAACTCGCCTAACATCGCGATCGCATCGGCAATTTTCGCAGCAGCAATTTTTGCCGAGTCAGCATTGATCCCATATTGCGATCGGACGATCGCAATCACGATTTGACTCATCCATGAAGGATCGATCTGTTTGCCCTCATTCGCCCGAAACTGATAATAAACAAATCGCGCCGCCGTACCGATAAATTCATCAAAATAATCTTCTAATCGCAATGCTTCTTTTTGCTGAAAAGTATCTTCAAAATAAAGTGGTGGATCAGGTCTGTAAGCCTCAAGAAAACGAATAATTTCTGTAGAGTCAGCAACTACGGAGGGACAATTCTTGAGTTGTGGCAATAGCACAGGCACAGTATGTGAACCTGAAAGAGGCTTAACTCTGAAAATATGTAAAGCAGGCGTGAGATTTTCGACTTGAAAAGAAATGGACTTATAACCAAGAGCTAGCCTAGCTTTGCGGCAATAGTGAGAGGTGCTGAACTGTAATAAAAGCATGAACCCTAATTTAAACCAATAAAATAAAATAGTAAAAAAGCAGTAAACCCTATGGTATAGTCTCGACTAAATTTTCTACGATACGGTGCTGCCGCCCATGCAAGCCAATCCAGTCTTCAAACCCACAACTTCTAGTCAATCTGGTTATCAGCCATCTCAATCTAGTTATCAGGCTTCAGTCCCTGTAACTGTGTATCGAGAATTGACCGCAGAGTTGCAATCTGCTCAAGCAAAGCTATCTTTTTTTCAGTTGCAAAATGAGCAGCTAACTAAGCAAAATCAAATGCTGCTGCAAGAGTTTGAAGCGATCGCCCAATCTACAGATCGAGTACAGACCATTCTCACCCAGTCAAACTTACCTGATTCAAAGCTATCAGCAGTTTTAGCAGGTATCCGCGCCTCTTCACAAGTCAATCCTGTACCGAGAAGTAATCCTCACCCTCAAGGTCGCCCTCCCGCTGCCAAGCCACGTCCTGCGGACAAACCAGCAACACAGGCTAGCCCTCGTAAAGTTGCTGTGCAACAAACAACTAACGCAATCCAAGAAGCAATTTCTAGAGCAAGACAGCTTGCCAACGAGCCAGCACCTCAAACCGATAATGAGCCGATGGTTGGTGAAGCATTGTATTACGACAGTTCTTTTGCCACATTTGATGCGCCTGCAACAGCGCCCAAAACCAAAAAAGTATTGCCTAAGTTAGAAATTCGCGAAGAAACATCTTCTCGCCCTCTTCGTACTGATTCTGTGGAAGAAGTAAATGAATCGACTGGCTTAAGCGGTTGGGTATTAACCGTCACGATTATCGCGATCGTGCTGACTTCTTTTGGCGCGGGTTATTTACTAATGCGTCCATTCGTAAAGTAAAAACTAGAGATTGAAGAAGGCGCGAAGCGCCTTCTTCAATCAGTAAAAAATGCGATAATCGCGATCGCATCAAGTACAGGAGCAAGTCAAAATGACGATAGCAGTTGCACCAAAAACGACTTACGACCGTGACTTTTACGAGTGGGTGCAAGAAACCACAGCAAAGTTAAAAGCAAAAGACTTTGACCATGCGGATTTAGAAAACCTAATAGAAGAAATTGAGAGCTTGGGAACATCTGAAAGGCGCGAAATATTAAACCGTTTAGCTACCTTGCTAGAGCATTTACTCAAGCGTATGTGTATCATCGATATGCCTGACTGCTTTGATGGCTGGGAGCGCACAATTAGAGAGCAGCGTAGACAGATTAAGCGGACACTTAAAACATCTCCTAGTCTCAAAAATTATTTTGCTGAGATTTTTGATTATGCTTATGAAGATGCTCTTGATGAAGTTCGTAAGGAGAAAGGCTATAAGTCTGTGACGTTCCCTGACACATGGCAGTTTAACCGTGACATCGAGTCCATGCTAAATATCGATTTCTGGGAATAGCCGACACTCTTCACAGAGAGCCGCCCCTAATCGGCGAGGACTTTACTTTTTGGGGCGCGATGTGCATAAAATTAAGTTATGGATAGACGTAAGTTTTTAGTTGTAGGCGGGGCAGCGATCGCCTCAATTGGGGGATGTCAATTGGCAAATCCTTTCGATCGGCGCGATCGCATACGAATTGAGGGTTTGCTAGGAGCGATCCCCAGTAGAGTTATTAATCAATTTGAGTCAGCTTCTCAGCAAAAAATTGAATTTAAAGCGGAGAATCTACCTTCCAAACTTTGGCAAGAATTGCAAAATTATCCAAACATCGCCAAAGATAAAGTCCCAAATTTGATTAGCCTCGGTGATGGATGGTTAGATCAGGCGATCGCCCAATCTTTAATTCAGCCGATCACCTCAAATTTGCTAGAAAAAATCCCGCAATGGCAAAAACTCTCTCCCCTATGGCAACAGAGCGTTACCCGCAATAATCAAGTGTGGGGGATTCCCTATCGCTGGGGCGCAACTGCGATCGCCTATCGCAGCGACAAACTGAAATTTGATATTACCCAATGGGCTGACCTATGGCGACCAGAACTAA
The DNA here is from genome assembly GCA_026785865.1 of Pseudanabaena sp. CAN_BIN31. Classification (GTDB taxonomy): domain Bacteria; phylum Cyanobacteriota; class Cyanobacteriia; order Pseudanabaenales; family Pseudanabaenaceae; genus Pseudanabaena. Next base: position 582 of record JAJAZG010000099.1, on the reverse strand, counting down.
ATCAAAAACTGTCATTGCCCGATGATGCGCGTGAAGTGATCGGTTTAGTTTTAAAAAAAATGGGGCAATCCTATCAATCAGAAAATCTAGTTGAAAATCAGGACACTTTTATAAAACTTACCCAAGAACTTAAAAGCCTTAATTCTCAAGTTTTAACCTATTCTTCCGATAATTACTTGCAGTCTCTATTAACTGATGACACATTCGCAGCAGTGGGCTGGACAAGCGATATGTACAAAGCCCAAAAACAAAACCCTAATCTCAAGGTGGTGATTCCTCAAGATGGTACGTCGATTTGGAGCGATATTTGGGTGATTCCTAAAGGTGAAGATGCGATCGCGGCAGTAGAATGGATGAATTTTTGCCTTACACCTGCGATCGCCGTTCAAATCACATCTTTAACTGAGGCAGTCAGTCCATCAAGCGAGTTAGACAAAGTTCCTGCTAGCGTCAAAGCCGATCCGATCAAGTTTTTCTCACAAGATATTCTCGCAAAAAGTGAGTTAATCGCGCCTTTGTCTGCATCAGCAATCACACAATATAAAGATCTTTGGACAAAGATGCGATCGGGAGATCTATAAG
>JAJAZG010000098.1 GCA_026785865.1 Pseudanabaena sp. CAN_BIN31 | reverse complement strand
CGACTTCTTCCATGCCATGAATGACTGAGCCAGAACCGAGGAACATCATCGCCTTGAAATAAGCGTGAGTCATCAGATGGAAGAGTCCAGCGCCATAAGCACCGACCCCCATCGCCATGACCATGTAACCCAATTGCGAAACTGTGGAATAGGCTAAGCCTTTTTTGATGTCATTTTGCGTAATCGCGATACTTGCACCGAGAAAAGCGGTAAATGCACCTGTCCAAGCGATCGTGGTCATTACCGCAGGAATTTCTTCAAATACGGGGAACATCCGCGCAATCAAAAATACACCTGCCGCAACCATTGTCGCTGCGTGGATCAATGCCGAAATCGGTGTAGGTCCTTCCATTGCGTCAGGAAGCCACACATGGAGGGGGAATTGAGCAGACTTGGCGGCGGGTCCCATGAATACGAGGATTGCAAATAATGTGGCAAGCCCTACGCTCAAGGCTCCAGATTCCACTAATTCGCTGAGACGCGCTCCCATTTCGGTGAATTCAAATGTGCCTGTTGCCCAATAAAGTCCGAGCAAACCAAGCAATAGCCCGAAGTCACCAACGCGGTTAGTGACAAATGCTTTTTGGCAAGCATCGGCTGCGCCTTTGCGATCGAACCAAAAGCCAATCAGCAAATAGGAACACATTCCCACTAATTCCCAGAAAATATAAACCTGTACCAAGTTGGGGCTAATCACTAAGCCCAACATTGAGGAGGTGAATAAACTTAGGTAAGCATAAAATCTGACATAGCTGGGATCATGCGCCATGTAGCCATCGGTGTAGATTTGCACCAAGAAAGCGACTGTCGTAACGATCACCAGCATCATGGCAGTGAGGTGATCGATTACCAAGCCCATGTTTAGATGAAATGTCCCTGCTTGCGCCCACTCAAAGGTGTAGAGGTAAGGATCATGTCCTTGGATTTGACTCCAAAGAAGGTTACAAGACATCACCATTGCGCCGCCTGTGGCGGATACGCTGAGGACAGACCAAAGCGATCGCAGTTTGTTGGTGGATTTGTTAAAGGTGATCAGTCCTGTGCCGATAATCAGTGCTGCAACGAGAGGCAGCAGGGGAATCAGCCATGCGTATTGATATGCTAAGTCCATAGGTCGCGTTGGAACGCCAATTTTTTGGGTAGAGATCCTTATTAATGTCAGTTTACTACAGCGCGATCGGGTGTGATGAGTTAGAGATGAGCATTCTTACTCATTCGGTATGTTTTTTTAAAATTTTGCCAGCCAACATCGCCGCCCCAAAACCGTTATCGATATTCACCACACCGATACCCGTTGCACAAGAATTGAGCATAGTTAGCAATGGCGCAAGTCCATTAAAACTCGCCCCATAACCGATGCTGGTCGGTACTGCCACAATCGGACAATCTGCTAAACCAGCAACCACACTTGCCAAAGCGCCTTCCATTCCTGCAACGACAATAATCACATCGGCATCAGCGATCGCCCCTTGATGACTGAGCAAGCGATGAATTCCTGCGACACCGACATCCCAAAGGCGTTTAATCGTAAATCCACATAACTCTCCTGTAATCGCGGCTTCTTCGGCGATCGGTAAATCGGCAGTACCTGCGGTAATGATTGTGATCGTGCCTTGCTTTTTCATCGTTGATTCGCCAAGGCAGCAAATTTGGGCGATCGGGAAATATCGCAAGCCACGCAGGGATGGTTGGATTTGTGCGTAAACTGCGGTTGAGATCTTGGTTGCCATTACTAATGGATTTTTAGACTCCATGACGCGCATGATCTGCACGATTTGCTCAGGCGTTTTGCCTAGCCCAAAAATTACCTCTGGAAATCCTGTTCGCAAAGTGCGATGGTGATCGATTTTCGCAAAATCCCCCACTGATTCATAGTGGAGATATTTTAATTCTTCTAAAGCTTTTTCTGGGCTTAGCTCACCCTTCGCGACTGTCTCTAACAGTTGCTTTAAGTTGTCATGCATAGATATCAATAAAATGGAACTTCATAAATATTTCGCTACAGCGCTTTGCGCTACCATAAAACCCAGAGAGATTTTTAAAAGTGCCGCTTTGCGGCACTTTTAAAAATCTCTCTTTCAAGAAAGCTGTAGCGCAGGCTGTGCCTGCGCTACAGCTTTCTTAGGTTCTACTTATTGAGAATACGACGCATAGCTTCATTGACATTATCGCGGCTGTTGAAGGCAGAAATACGGAAGTAACCTTCACCTGCTGCGCCAAAGCCTGAACCAGGAGTACCGACAACATTGTAAACTTGCAAAAGCTTATCAAAGAAATCCCAACTGGTCAGCCCTTCTGGAGTCTTCACCCATACATAGGGCGCATTCACACCGCCATAGACTGCCAAACCTGCCTCAGTTAATTTCTCGCGGATAATCTTGGCATTTTCCAGATAAAAATTAACTAACGCCTTGATTTGGGCTTGACCTTCTTCAGAATAGACCGCCTCTGCGCCACGCTGAACAATGTAGGAAACACCATTAAACTTAGTGGATTGACGGCGGTTCCAGAGTTTCCATATTTCCACATCGGAGCCGTCCTTGGCTTTGCCTATCAAGTTTTTCGGAACAACTGTTAATGCACAACGAGTACCCGTAAACCCCGCATTTTTTGAGAAGGAACGGAACTCGATCGCACATTCCCTAGCACCCTCAATTTCATAGATCGAATGGGGAAGACTAGGATCGGTGATAAATGCTTCGTAAGCGGCATCAAAGAAGATAATCGAGCCATTGGCACGGGCATAATCTACCCATGCTTGGAGATGTTCCCGCGTCGCAATTGCACCTGTGGGGTTGTTCGGGAAGCAGAGATAAATCAGATCGACTTTTTGAGTAGGAATCTCGGCGGTGAAATTGTTTTCAGCCGTGACTGGCAAATAAACAAAACCTTCGTATTCACCTTTCTCATTCATATCGCCCGTATGCCCTGCCATCACGTTGGTATCCACATAAACGGGATAAACAGGATCGGTCACGGCAATAATATTGTCATCACCAAAAATGTCGAGAATATTCCCACAGTCACACTTGGAGCCGTCAGAAATAAAAATCTCAGAAGCATCAATATCACAGCCCCGCGCTTGAAAGTCATGGACGGCAATTTTTTCTCTTAGCCACCCGTAGCCCTGTTCGGGCCCATAACCTTTAAATGAACTGCGATCGCCCATATCTTCAACGGCTTTGATCATCGCATCGCGACAGGCTTGGGGTAAGGGTTCGGTGACATCGCCAATACCAAGGCGGATCACTTTAGCTTCAGGATTTGCTTCAACAAATACATTTACCCTTCTGGCAATTTCGGGAAACAGGTAGCCTGCTTTGAGTTTGAGATAGTTGTCGTTAATGCTAGCCATGATGGGTTAGGTAGTCTTTTTTTAATTTTTGTATAGTTTTATATTATGCCTGTATCAAGTTACTAAAGTCACCAAAAGCTCTAATAGACTTCATCATGACTGCCAATATCTACTAGCAAAATCACGATTTCCAGTAGTTTCTCATCTTCAGAAAAGCTAAAAATAATCCTGCAATCATAGGCAACCGAACAAGACCATAAACCTGCGAGGTTTCCTCCTAATTTGTGAGACTTGAGTGATGGTGTAAAGGGATCGTCAGCCAATAGCTTTAGAGCTTTAATAATCTGCTCTTGTAGTTGTGGATTTTTCTTGATAATTTTCTTAAAAGAGCGCTTAAACCCATTACTCCAAACGATTTCCATCATCGTCTCCTAGTAAGTCGGCAATCAGATCATCGACAGAGCCTCTCTTGGCAGTCCCATCTTTAAAGGACTGCTGTACTTCTTGAGCGTTAGCCAAAATTTCTGCGCGCCGATTCTCAATCCGTCGTTTACGAATCAATTCAAATAGATGATCTTGATCTTCTATTGGTAGACTTTCGATAGACTCGATAATTTCTTGGAAAACTAGCATATAACTTCTTTACTCATCATATTTTTAAAATTATCAGATCCTATTTGGCTTTCATAGGATCACACGATACGCGGGAAACTCAGTGTCTTCAGACCTGAGAGGGAAGCGAACGAGGGAATTTATTCCCTTTAGTCTTTCTGATTGTAGCATTTTCACGAAATAAATGTTATAATGTGAGGCATGACACAGAAAGCATTCAAGTACCGATTCTATCCAACTTCTGAGCAAGAAACCTTGCTTAAAAGAACGATGGGTTGCGCTCGTTTGGTTTATAACAAAGCACTCGCCGCAAGGACAAAAGCTTGGTATGAACGGCAAGAGCGAGTCGGATACACTGAAACTTCTGCGATGTTGACTCAGTGGAAAAAGCAAGAAGACTTGCAATTTCTCAACGAAGTTAGCTGTGTGCCAGTACAGCAGGGCTTGAGGCATCTGCAATCCGCCTTTACCAACTTCTTTGCGGGTCGGGCAAAATACCCTAACTTCAAGAAAAAGCATAATGGTGGCAATGCAGAAT
>JAJAZG010000097.1 GCA_026785865.1 Pseudanabaena sp. CAN_BIN31 | reverse complement strand
TAGTTGGGCTTTTAAATTCCATTAACTTTTACCCTAAAAGACGACGTAGTTATTGTATGATGAAAATCACTTCAAAACTCACAAAGTCAACAGCCTAGCCTGAAGCCCCTTGTTAAGGCTATTGAAAATTGCGATTGTGAGTAACTTATTTTTACAAGCTGCCTTAAAGTCGTTTGACTTTACTTTTAAGAATTTTCTCTTCAACTTCGTTGATTTGCACTTCTCGCAGTCTAGTCGCATAAGCAGGGAATGGGAACCCAACTAGCAAAGGCGATGGAACTTCAGGCTGATGGATGAACATACTGCCCGATTTTAATAAAAGCGATCGCTTCCGACAAGCGCCAGTCAAAAAATTATATTCAGGGCGCTCGACTTCGGCAGAGTCCAGACGACCAACTACGCGCACCGCCGCCTGACCGACTACGCGCCGTTCCACTTCGGAAGCAGTTTGTTGTGCGCCGATCAAGATAATGCCAAGCGATCGCCCGCGTTCGGCAATTTCCACTAATAAATCTTTAATCGGGCTGCGTCCTTCCTTTGGTGCGTATTTATTCAACTCATCGAGAACAATAAATACCACAGGATATTGTCCGCGCTTTTCCTTTTCCATAAATAGTTTTTGCAGCAATACGCCCACCACAAACTTTTGGGCTTTGCTGCCAAGTTTGTTAATATCGGCGATCGTTAATTGATATTCCGCCGCAAGAGGATCGAGTTTATATTTCTGCAACTCTTCCGCAGGTAGATCGCCGCGAATTAGATGCCCCATTTCATCGGCGATTCCCCACAAACGGCGGGTTAGAGCTTCGGCAGTCGCAGGAGCATTGCGCCCTAACCATTTTTGATCGGGATTCTCGACTAATTTATCTTCGAGAAATTCAATCAAATCGCGGAATGTCTCGACTTTATCTTTACCATCTTCGCCATAGTCATCATCAGGATCGAGGCTGGCTCTGGGTAAGAAACCCATTTTTAGATCATGCTTATCATTATCTAACGCCATTCTCGCCAAACGTTCTTCGACAATAGAAGCCAGAAATCCAATATTACCCCGTTCTAAATCATCGCCTGCAAATAGAAATTTAAACAGGCGATCGCGACAAAACTCACGCATTCCCCACACATAAGCCGAAATATTATCAGAACGTTGATCGAGATGGGGTTCTATCTCTTGCGTATTTTTCTTCGGCGCAACACAAAATCTCACGTCGCGAAATGGCTCTACAGGCAGATCGAGGGCGTGATAAGTAGCACGATCCTCTTCACGCATTTTATTATTAGCCTTATCTAAGAAGAATAAATCTTCACCTTTAACATTAAAAATTAGAGCCTTAGTATTTGCTCTTTTAGCACCAAGAGCCGTTGAATTAAAAATGGAATGCAATAAGAATAGAGCAAAGGAAGTCTTAGTGGCTACACCTGAAATCCCTGAAATATTGACATGAGCGCCCTTTGTCCCATCAATAAATTCATAATTTAAGTAGGCAGGGCTGCCATTTCGCATAATTCCTGCGGAAATACGCTGTTCCATTCCATCAAAACTTAGCGCAAATTCCAAATCCTGATTCTCTGCCAAATAGACTGCATCGCTCGGCTGTGGCGGCAAATATTCTTCAGGCTCGATGCGCGTAACTTGGATATGCGCTGCATAAGAGACATTCACGGGCATGATGCCACTGGTAACTAAGAATGTATCGGTATCAAATTGCGTTCCTTCATGAATAGTTCGCACATGATCGACAACTCCATAAAAGTTGACAACACCTTTTTTGTCAGGGCGATCAGTTTTCACTTGCACGACATCATCAAGGCGAAGGACTTTGCCATCACTCACCGCTACCCAAAACTCAAGGGGTGTCGCATCTTTGGTTCCGAGGATGTAGCCAATTGGCTCGATCATGTAACTACTAGCTCCACATTATTCGTATTCGTAACATCAATTAACTCAGATTCAAAGCTGACTTGGGCGCGATTAGTTTTGCCACCGACATAAAGGCGATCGCCAACCTGTAAAGCCCATACCTGTGAGTGACTGACATAGCTCATCATCACCCCCAACATTAATAACCCAAATCCTGCATAAACAAGCGGAATTCCGGGATCTGCCTTAATTTGTAAACCCGTACTACCGATCGCTTCTTTTAAAGTAAAAGTTGTGCCATTAATTTCGGTGCTGCCATTGGTGCGTACTGTGGTTAGCAAATCGCCTTTTTCATCATAAATCAAGAAAGTGCCTTGTAAATCTGGCGTAATCAAAGTAATCCCCGCACTAAGATCGGGCTTCGTGGGAATCCATGTTCCCCAAACTTGACGACCGCCATTCTGAGATTCCAATTTACTTACGGGCAGTTGCAAGATCGGGCTATTATTCAGCGTAAACCTGACAGCATGAATATCCCAGTTTGCTTGATAGAAAGTAACACCTTTATATTTGAGAGGTTTATTGACATGAATCGTTTGGCGATCAACTTCTTTCCCATCATTATCGAGAACTGACAAATCAGAATAGAACTGATCGATACTTCCCTTGGGTGTGTAATCAATCCAAAAGCGATTGACCCTCACTGGCCAGTCTTTGGGAACTCGATTTGCCGACCAAACACCCGCTTCCGTAATATTTTTAACTCGAAATGTGTCACCACTAGGAACCATTTCTTGCGCGACAAATCCTGTCAGTGAACCCCAAATCGAACCGATTAAAACCAGCAACATACTGGCATGGACGATGATTGGACCAATCCTACCGATTAAACCTTTACGCGCATAAAGGCGAT
>JAJAZG010000096.1 GCA_026785865.1 Pseudanabaena sp. CAN_BIN31 | reverse complement strand
GTTGTGAGGCATTCCTCACGTTACAAAATACTTACTAAACAAAACAACATGCGCCGCAGACAAATTCTTCGACTCGCCCAAACTGGACTAATCTCCGCATTTACCGCAGGAATCATCGCTGACGCAGCCAATTCGCAAACCAATTCCACACTAAAACTTCAGTGGTTTGGGCATCTATCTTTTTTGATATCAGGGGATAATGTCAGCTTTTTAACACATCCTTTTCGTCCTGCGGGTTGTACTGCCAATTTGACTTCACCCACGGCAAAATCTGACTACATTTTGATTAGCTCACGGTTACTTGATGAAGGATATTTAGAGAATCTCCCCAAAGATACGCGAGTTTTATCTGAACCTGGTTCTTACAATCTTAAAGGCATAAATCTTCAAGGAATCACGATGGATCACGATCGCATCGGTGGTCGCAGATTTGGACGTAACGTGGCATGGCGTTGGAAGCAATCAGGTATTTTTGTACTGCATTTAGGTGGAGCCGCCGCCCCAATTGATGCTTCTCAACGCATTCTCATGGGTCGTCCTGATGTTTTGATTCTGCCCATTGGCGGTAATGCTCAGGGCAATGACCCCATGCAAGCAAAATCTTATTCTCCGCAAGAAGCTTTGGCGATCGTCAAAGAACTGAATCCCCGCATTGTTATTCCTACCTATTACCGTACTGATAAATCGAGCAAATCGTGTCAACTAGCATCTGTCGATGAGTTTCTCGCACTTATGCCCAAAGATACTATTAAAAAGTTGGAAGGTTCAACTTTAGAACTCAAGGCTAGTAGCCTACCGCAAACGACAGTAGTGCGAGTCTTAAAATCATAAAAAGAAAGGGGCGCATTGCGCCCCTTTCTTTTTATGGGGATACTCTTACAATCGTGCCTACTTTTACTTGACTAAATAATTCTCGAACATCTTCGTTGTACATCCGAATACAGCCATGAGATGCTGCCGTGCCAACAGAATCGCGGTTGGGTGTGCCATGAAAACCAGACCAATCCTTGCCGTCTGTCCAAAATCCAATCCAGCGATCGCCTAGAGGATTTTCAGGATCTTTGCTAGCAATCACATCGCCAGTAAAAGGATTTTGCCAAGCAGGATATTCAATCGTTTGTAAGACGCGATGATTGCCGATTGGGGTACTCCAACCTTCTTTTCCTACAGCCACAGGATAGGTCTTTAAAGCTATTTCACCATGAAAGGCAGTAACTTTGCGGCGACTAATGCTAACTTCGAGGCGGGTTATTTGCATTAAATCTGTGTCCCACATCCGCCGATTAGGATTAATCGTATAAAGCGATGTCAGCACTGGCAATTTTTTTTGATAGGCAAGTGCTTGATAGAGCAGCACCGATAGCTCGCTTTTTGTAATCGCCGTATTTGGCGCAAGAATACGCGGATCGGGATAATTGGTAACTAAGCCTTCCTGTGTAATTGTGGCGATCGCGGGAATAGCATAGTCAGGAATCTGAGTCGTGTCACGATACATCGAGAGCAAATATGTCTGTGGAGTTTTGGTCGCTTTGCTATTGAGATTAAGTTGACTAGCGATCGCCACGAGGGTTTCGGCTTTTGTGGCTGGCTCATTTAGTCGCGTGGTAATTTTAGACGCATTGCGATTGGTAAAGGCAATCTCTAATAAGTTGGCAAGTTCCGCACGGGTAATAACGCGATCGGGCTGAAAACGGTTGATGGAATCGGGCGTAACTAAAACATTACTCAGTGCTGGGATAGATAACAAGCCTTCGACAAACAGACGCGACCAATGGCTTTGCAAATCAATAAATAGAAATCGAGTATTGCTTATCGTTTCTAAGTTTTTTGTCCAAGCTAAGTTATTTTGAGTATTTGCGCTTAGTAAAATAAAAGTGAATATATTTGCGGCGATCGCCATACGTACAAAAGAAGATAAAAGATATGCTAGATTTTGCGATCGCTTTCTCATGATTTTCAATTACTATTGCTTCTGACATCCAAATAATGCTTAAAGTATACTCGGCATAGCTCTGAAAATTGCGATCCCAGTTAACTCTGCTAGACTGTTTTTCTAATTCGTAAGCTTGATTGTATGAGTGTCCCATCCAAAATTTCTGAGTTAGTTGAGCGCTTTCAACAAAATGAGTCTGAATATCACTCAACCACCTATAACGAAACTCAGACAAAGAATGACTTTATTAATCCATTTTTTGAAGCTTTAGGTTGGGATATTCGTAACGAAAAAAGATCTTCTGAAGCATATCGAGAAGTGATTTATGAGTATAGCGTCAAAATAGGTGACACCCATAAAGCGCCAGATTATTGCTTTCGGATTGGGAAAGCTCCCCAATTTTTTGTGGAAGCCAAAAAGCCTTCCGTCAATATTGCTCAAAATACTAAACCCGCGTTTCAACTCCGACGCTATGCCTGGTCAGCGAGCTTACCAGTCAGTATTCTCACCGATTTTGAAGAATTCGCAGTCTACGACTGTCGCATTCAACCGAATATTAAAGATCTACCAACTGTCGCCAGAATCCTCTATTTTAAATATACGGAATATATCGATAAATGGGATGAAATAGCCGCGTTATTCTCTCGTGAGGCAGTTTTAGTAGGTTCTTTAAATCAATTTGTCACCCTGCAAACAATTCACAAAGGAAATCAAACTGTTGATGCGGCTTTCTTGAATGAGATTGAGAATTGGCGTAATATCCTAGCTGCGAATCTGGTATTTTATAATCCTGAAATTACATCTCGCGATCTCAACTTTGCAGTACAAATAACTATCAATCGCCTCATCTTTTTACGCATTTGTGAAGATCGCGGAACAGAAAATTATGGCAGATTAGAAGAATTACAACAAGGCAGTAACGTTTATGATCGCCTATGCCAAATTTTTCGAGAAGCGGACGATCGCTATAATTCTGGCTTATTTCATTTTAAAGATGAACGCAATAGACCTGATTTTGATAACTTCACCCTAACTTTAACTATTGGTGATCTTCCATTAAAAAATATAATTAAAAATCTCTACTATCCTAGTCCCTACGAGTTTTCTGTCATTCCCATTGAAATTATTGGACAGGTTTATGAGCAGTTTCTTGGGAAAATAATTACTTTAAGCACACTCGGTGTCACCGTAGAAGATAAGCCTGAAGTGCGTAAAGCAGGAGGAGTTTACTACACCCCAGTTTATATCGTTGATTACATCGTTAAAAATACTGTTGGCAAACTACTAGAAGGCAAAACCGCAAAGCAAGCCGCAAAATTAAAAATTCTCGACCCTTCCTGTGGTTCAGGTTCTTTTTTGATTGGAGTATATCAATATCTATTGGAATGGTATCGAGATTATTATCTAAAAAATCCTACTCGTAACTCTCCCATCTATGAATCAATATCTGGTTGGCAACTGACGACAACTGAAAAGAAAAAGATTTTATTAGATAATATTTTTGGTGTAGATATCGATGCTCAAGCGGTTGAAGTCACTAAGTTGTCTTTGTTGTTGAGAGTTTTAGAAGGTGAATCTCAAGAAAGTGTTACTAATCAATTAAGGTTATTTAAAGAAAGAGCGTTACCTGATTTAGATAATAATATTAAATGTGGTAATTCCTTAATTGGCTCTGATTTTTATGACAAAGTACAGATGAGTTTGTTAAGAGAAGATGAAGTCTATCGGATTAATGTCTTTGACTGGCAGCAAGAATTTTCATCAATCATGAAATTAGGTGGTTTTGATGCGGTAATAGGGAATCCACCATATATTCGTATCCAAACTTTAAAAGAATGGGCAGCAAGGGAAACCGAATTTTATAAGCAAACTTACTTGGCGGCAAGTAAAGGAAATTATGATATTTGCGTTGTATTTCTAGAAAAAGGATTAAATCTATTAAATAAAACAGGTAAATTGGGATATATTCTACCTCACAAATTTTTTAATGCTCAATATGGGGAGCCAATTCGCAAGATTATCTCTGCTGGTAAACATCTATCTGAAGTTGTACATTTTGGCGATCAACAAGTTTTTACAGGTCCAACTACTTACACCTGTTTAATATTTCTAGATAACAACTTAACTAATTTCTGCCAATTCACTAAAATAAACAATATTAAAACATGGATATCTGAACAAGCTACACAAGATTTTCATAAAACAAAAGATGATATTCCAGCAGCAAATATTGGTGCTAGCCAATGGAATTTTTTACCATTACAAACTAGTGAAATATTTGCCAAGCTAAATAATATTTCAACAAGATTAGGTGACTTATCTTCAATATTTGTTGGATTACAGACTAGTGCCGACAAGATTTATATTTTAGAAGAAATTAAATCTCCTGTAAATCACTTAGTCAGAGTTAGGGATCGAAATGAAAATACATGGGAAATAGAACAGCAAATCCTCAAACCATTTTTGAATAAATATACAGTTTCATCTTTTGATCAACCAAAATCAAAACACTGGTTATTATTTCCCTATAAATTAGTTACAGGAAAAGCTGTTTTGATCTCTCAAGATGAGATGGCATCTATGTATCCTCGTGCTTGGGAATACTTACAAGGTAACTATGAATATTTAAGAAATAGAGATTCTAAAAAGGCAGATCATGAAAAATGGTATGGATATATATATCGAAAAAATTTAACTTTATTTGAAACTCCAAAACTGATAGTTCAAGTAATATCATTATTTGGAAGATACGCTTATGACTCTTCAGGACTCTATTTTACAGGCGGTGGTAATGGTCCTTACTATGGTGTGCGCTGGAATTCACCAGATAACCCTCATTCTCTGCATTATCTACAGGGTTTATTAAGTTCTCGCTTATTAGATTTTTATCTGTATCAAGTTAGTAGTCCATTCCGAGGCGGCTATTGGTCTTATGGTAAAAGATTTATCGAGCAATTACCTATTCGTTTAATTAATTTTGAGATTAAAAGCGATCGCGAAAATCATGATCGCATGGTTTCTTTGGTCGAGCAGATGATGTCACTCCATAACAAGCTCAAGCTAGTCAATTCGCCGAATGAAAAAAACATGATTGAGAAGCAGATCGCAGTGACTGATCGACAAATTGATCGCTTGGTTTATCAGTTGTATGAATTAACAGATCAAGAAATTGCGATCGTTGAGCAAGATTAATCTCATGTAAGCGAAATATAAACTCTAAATATTAGTAGCGTCAATTTAGCTTTTTGCGGTTAATATAACGCTATATGTGTATCCAAACCTAAAAGGATCTTCCAATAATTCATGGTGCAAGAACTTAGACTGATCTCCAAAGAGGTTAGATTTCCCGATAGCGCTCCTGCTGCCTATCCCGTATTTTTCAGGACTTATAGCCGCAAATATAATAACAAACGCGAAAACTGGTCTGAAGTATGCGATCGCACACTTACTGGACTCAAAAAATTAGGCAAGCTCACCGATGAACAAGTTGCCCTAATCGACAAGATGCAAAAGCAGCTCAAGTCCCTCACCTCTGGACGTTGGCTGTGGGTTGGTGGCACGGAATGGGTCGAGCGCCCCGAAAATTTCTCAGGCTCCTATAACTGCACCAGCACCAACGTGATCGACTGGCGATCGTTTGGTTTGATGATGGACTTAGCCATGCAGGGATCTGGCACTGGCGGCGTATTAGAGCCGCAGTATATTAGCCAATTGCCCGTAATTATTAATGCATTGCAAGTTCAGGTGATCGGCGCGATCGGTACAACACCTGCTGGCGATCGCCGCCACAATACTGATGTTGAGTTTGACTATGCCAACAACGCCGTCAAGTTTTTTGTCGGTGATAGTCGTCAAGGTTGGGTCAAGTCCTACCAATCCCTCTTAGAACTCTCTAGCAACGAACAGTTTGATCGTACCAAACCCGTCCAAATCACCGTTGATATCAGCGATGTCCGCCCCAGTGGTGAAGCTCTCAAGGGCTTTGGCGGTATGGCAAATCCTGTCAAGTTGCCCACCCTTTACGATCGCTGTGCCAATATTTTAAATAAAGCGATCGGTCGTCAACTCACCTCGGTTGAGTGCTGCCTCCTCATCGATGAAGCCGCAGTTTGTATCGTGGCAGGAAATATCCGTCGCTGTCTCCCCGAAGATGCGCTAGTACATACTTCAAAAGGTCTAGTTGCAATTAAAGATGTGCAAGTTGGCGACTTGGTTCAAACACCTTTAGGCTTCCGTAAAGTTCTGAACAAGTTCGATCAGGGGATGCAAGAAGTTCAAGAAATTGAAACTAATGCCACTTTCCCTAGAGCCACAATTAATCATCGTGTCGCCGTTCTCGCCGAGGCAAAGGGTAGTATTCGTTGGAAATATGTGGCGGCGCTTGATGAAGGCGATCGACTGATGCACAGTACGCAAATTCTTTCTGGAACAGTTACGCATTTACCAGAAGATGACACCGAGCAACGCCCTATTAATAGCCGCACAGCTAAGTCAATCACAATTCCAGCTTTAATCCCTGAAGTTGCTTGGTTGATTGGTTTTACTCATGGTGATGGCTATGTAGCTCTGGGACGGAATAAGCATGACAAGCCCTATGGACGAGTAGAATGGGCAATGAATGCCACTCAACCTGAGCTTTGTCAAAAGCTGCAAGCCAAGATTGATGAAGCTTTGGCAATGTTTGGATTGACAGCTACTCATGGTGTCGTCAAAGGCGAGAACACTGCCAAAACAGTCTGTTCTTCAATTCGTTTAGCTGAATACTTCCACGAGCATATTAATCGCCCGAATACATCTTTAGAAGTTCCATCTTTCATCTTGCAAGGATCTACAGATTTACGTGCTGCCTATCTAGCAGGATTGATGGATAGTGACGGTGCTGTCGATAATCGTCCACCCCATCTAGTTACTTCTGTCTATCAAAAGTTTGTAAGACAGGTTAGTGCAGTTCTTTCAAGTCTTGGTATTGCTGGCAGAATTAGTATTACTAGACCAAAGGAAGAAAATTGGCAAGCGAAGTACAATCTCACAATTCCTGCTCTCAAGGATCGCTACAATGCGCTCATTGCCCAACACTCAGTCAAGGGTAATATCCATCAAGGGCTGAAAATGTATGGCTTTACGATCGCTGGTGAAATGATGCGTGAAGCATATACCTACAGCGAAATGCGTGACATGGGTTTCCAAGGTTCTCGCACGGTAAATTCTAACTATGAGCGCTACATTACTGAATCAGATGTCAGCATAGACATTCCTGTAAGTGTCAAAGGTTTGGGTAGTCAAGACTATGTACAGACCTTTGATATTGAAGTAGAAGAAGCTCATTGCTTCTACTGTGATGGATATCTAACGCACAACTCAGCAGGAATGCGCCAGTTCTCTTCAGAAGATGCTCTTGGCTCTGTGGCGAAGGATAATCTCTGGCAACAGGATGAAGCGGGTAACTGGCGCATCGATCCAGAGCGTGATTCTCTTCGGATGGCGAATCACACGAGGGTATTCCATCGCAAACCAACGGAACAAGAATGTGTTGATGCAGTCCGTAAGCAATATTATTCGGGTGAAGGTGCGATTCAATGGGCTGGTGAAGCGATCGCACGTTCTAATGCCGATCTCATTACAACGTCTGAACTAAAGCGTGAGTTTCTTGCTGCCTATATTAAAGGAGAAGGAAAAGAATGGTTGCGATCGCATCAACCTGAAATTGCTGAACGTGAGCTAGAGCATCGCTTTCAGCGCTATGGTCTGAATCCTTGTGGCGAAATCGTATTTTCTGATGGGCATTGCAACCTCTCTGAGGTTCATCTAAATCAAATCGATCCACACAATGAGAAAGAACAAGAAGAAGCGTTTAAAGCGGGTGCTATTTCTGTAGCTGCATTGCTCAATCATCGTTTCAACGAAGAGCGCTATCGATATAGCCGAGAAGTCGATCCAATTGTGGGTGTTTCTTTTACGGGACTATTTGACTTTTTTGTTCATGCCTTTGGCGTAGATTGGTTGCGCTGGTGGGAAGCGGGTCGCCCTGACACTGTACAAGGGCTAGATTTCAAAGATAGAGAAGCTGCTTATCTCAATCGTTGGCGCGAGATTGTCAATCAAACGGTTAACGAATATTGTGACTCGCAAGGTTTACGTCGTCCTAATCGCTGCACTACTGTTCAACCCGCAGGTTGTCTTGATCGCACTGCTTTACGAATTTTTGACCAAGGCTTGCTTTATGCCGATGAAATCGTGGAAGCAGGTAGTGGCGAAAGCAAAGGTTTGGATTTAAGTGTGCGGAATGGGGTTGCGACTGATACTGCGATCGCAAATCAACCATTAAATCTAGTGCGCGTCACCCTTGAGAATGGTCGAATCTTGCGGATGACTCCTAATCATCGTCTTGCGATCGCTGATCAATGGGTGAGAGCCGATCAACTAGAACTGGGTATGGACATTGATTATTCATTAGGTGAATATCAACAACAGTCAGATGCACTGCTGCTCAGTCTCAATCCAGTTCAATATACTCGCGAAGGTCGCAAGGAATTGTTAGGTCATGGTCGCGGTGTACTCACAGCCGAAATCACCACCCCAACCACACTCAATCCAGAACTGGGCTATTTCTTGGGATGCTTGTTTGGTGATGGGGCAATGAGTGAAAGCAAAGATCGAGTGAGATTTGCTTTTAATGAGAGAGAGCTAGATTTGGTCGAGCGTTTGCAAGCGATCGCGCAAAATCAGTTTGGACTAACAGGCACAATCAGTCATGACCCTCGCGACGGTGGCACAAGAGGCGAGTTAACTTTTGCTTCTGGACAACTTTTTGATTGGATCAAGTTAAATCAATTGCAGAAAGTTAATAGCGCCGATCTAGATCGAATTCCTTTAGCAATTCGGAAATCGTCTCGCGCTACCATTCTTGCTTTCTTCTGTGGCTTGATTGATACCGATGGTTGCGTTCGCGAAAAAGGTACATTATCGATTGATTCAGCGAGCGAAGCTTTTGTTCGCAGTCTCCAACAAGTTGGTGAAGCCGTTGGTTTATGCTTTGGGATTTTCCATAATACCCAAGGTGAAAACTTCCAAGGACAGAGGAATATGTGGGGCTTATCCCTCAGTCGGATGTTGTCTCAGCCTGACGCATTAGCCTATCTAAATGCCCACAGTCGCAAATGCAAGTTACGCCCATTGCCAGAACCTAAGCGTCAATTCGCATTCCATCCCTATCGTGTGGCTAGTATCGAATTTGAAACCACACCTGATTACAGTTATGACTTTGCAGTGTCAGGACGCGATGATGATGACTCATGGTACTGGCAAGGTGCGCTGAAATCTCATAACACTAAGTCTCTCTTGACAGGTGCTTCCCCTGGTTGGCATCCACCGAAGGCACAGCGCTTTATCCGTCGGATTACTTTCCGTAAGGATGATCCTGTGGCGAGAGCTTGTATGGACTATGGCTATAGCATCATTCCTTCGCAATCGGATAAGGATGAGAATGGACAGTTGCTAAATGATCCCTTTGATCCTAGATGCACGGAATGGCTCGTGGAAATTCCTGTAAGCGTTTCTTGGGCTGACCTTGACGGTGCTGATCAAGTGGAAATCGCGCAATTTAATGTAATGGCGCAGTTTGATTTCTACATGCAGGTGCAGAAGCATTACACTAGACATAATACTTCGGCAACTTTAGAGTTGCGTGAGGCAGAAATCGAACCTTTAGGGAAGAAGATTTACGAAGCGATTCGTGATGATGATGGCTACATCTCGGCGGCGCTGTTGGCGCGTTTTGATGACCTTCAGACTTTCCCTCGTTTGCCCTTTGAGCCGATTGATAAGGCAACTTATGACAGGCTCAGTGCTGAGGTGTTAGTACGTCGCAAGTCTGATGATTTCTACGCAAGTTTGTTGCGTTATGATTCGGGTGAGATGATGGATGCTGGCCCTGCGGGTTGTGATTCTGATAAGTGTATGTTCCCTTAACATAAACAATATAATGACAGAAGCGCGATCGCACTGCGATCGCTCTTCTGCCTATAAATCATTTTCGCTTAGTCCTGAATCTTTCATGCAACTTCTAACCAAGCCTGTACTACTTCTTGCAACATTTCTAGTAAATGCTCGTAGCTATCTCCCCAAGTATGGCATCCTTTTAGTGCTGGTACGGAGCCACACCAAACCCCATCTTCTTGCCAAATAATTGCTTTGATTTGCATAGACTTACTATTGTTTAATCCAATGCCTTTATTTTACAGCTTAATCAGTGGGGGTAGTCCTGAAAAATGATAAAATCTAAATAAGTGAAGTAAAAAAACTATGCTAATCAAAGAAATTGCAAGTAATATTAAGACGATCACTAAATCTATAGATGCTCTGAATCTTACTGAACAATTATGGCTTCTGGAGCATATAGCGCATCAAATTTGGATTAAAAATGAACTAGCAGCAATGGCTCAAGATCCGCAAATTCAAGCTGAGCTTTCTCAAATTCAGCAAGAGTTTGCTACTACGGATTTTGACGATCTTTGAATCATGGCTACGCTAATTCAAATTTGAATATCCACTTTAAACATCAACATAAAGGAGAAATGATTCATGGAAGCGTCAACAACGATTAGAAAAATGATGGCTGGCAATAAAATTGTTGTGCCTTCCTACCAAAGAGCCTATTCATGGGATACTCCCAAAGAGAAGACGGGGAAAAAGACTCAGACTGATGTTTTCTTATCTGACTTGGAGGAATACAAACATAGCAATGTAAAGTCCTCATATTATTTTGGTCACTTTCTTTTTGAAGAAAAGATTGAAGAGAGGAAACAAATATTCTGTGTGATAGATGGACAGCAACGCATCACAACCATTGTCATATGTTTAGTTGCTTTATTCGATAGCCTAAAAGCAATAAGAAGCCTAGATCTGGAAGAAAAGTTTTTTTATGAAGATGTAGTGAAACGTGAGCATAGGATTGGCTTTTCTACCGTGGAATACGACAATCAGTTATTCATAGACTATGTAATCGAACAAACTAGAGTCGATCATAATAACCTCGAAACAGAATCTGAACACCGCATCGTTATGGCATTTGATTTTTTTAGAGAGAAATTTTCAAGCAAGTCCGAAGACTATTTGACAAAAATGCTGTCAATAATTAGTGAGGCTAATTGCACTACTCATTTAGTTCAAAATGAATCGGAAGCAATTCAGATGTTCATATTCCAGAATAATAGAGGAAAGCAGCCTTCTAATCTGGAAATTGTCAAAGCTAAATTTATGTACAGTATTCATTTGCATGGCAGTGGAGATAAAGACGAACTTATAAAAGAAATCAAAAAACGATTTGAAAAAATATATCAGTCAATTTCTTCGATAGAATATCGCGTTAGTGAAGATGATATTTTGCTCTATACATTGAGAGTCTATTTTAACTCGCTTAAAGAAACCAGTTCGCTCGTAAAAATAGATAAAGAGTTGTCTAAGGACAATCCAATTGATTTTATTAAAAAATTTACACAGTATCTTTCTAGAAGTTTTGAGCATTTATCCACCTTTTTTAAAGAAGATGAACAGAAAAGTCTTGCGATACATTCTCTCGTAACACTTAGCGGTATTGCAATTGCTTTCCCATTTATCATTAAAGCCTATAGATACGGATTGGATCTTGATAAGAGAGAAAGACTGTGTGCCTCATTAGAAAAGTTGGTACTTCGTCATCGTCTGATTGGAACAAGGGCTGATATAGTCCCTAGAATAAATGATGTATTTGAGAAGTTCACTGAAACCAACAATGATATTCAGCCTATCATACATAAAATCGAAGAGATGAAAATAGCTACCCACTGGTGGTGGGCTTATTGGAACAATGAGAAGTTGAATGAGTCTCTCCAAGGTGTAGTCAATCATGAAATTGCTAGGTATCTACTTTGGAAATATGAGAATTATCTAATCAATCGAGGGAAGTCTGGATATGATCTTTCTATTCGCTTCAATCAAATTGAAAAACCTGAATTAGAACATATTGCCCCTACGACGGAGCCAAAACAGGAGCCACACGGATATGATAAGTATGATGAAGATTTCTACAATCAGTATCTCAATTGCTTGGGTAACTATTTGCTGTTGTCTAAATCACACAATGCCTCAATTCATAATGAGCCTTTCTTGACTAAACTCAAGGATTATGAATACCTTAAACAGCAAAGGGAAATTCAGGATTTAGTTGGTTATAGGAATCCTAACCAAGAAGGGGAAAATCAGGATTTGGTTACAGACCCCCAAAAACTAATATGGAGCAGGGAACTAATCAAAACTAGAAAAGATAGAATCGTTCGTTTTATTGTGGACAATTGTTGAAAATCCGATAGAAATATATCCTCTCTATAGCCAATCTAAAACTTTTTTATGTGTTAGCAATGAAACTGCTGGATTAGCGATCGCCCCTCACACACAGATTAAATAGCGATCGCCAAAATGATGCGATACCAAATAAATCATTTATACAAGAAAAAGGTATTAGGGAACTAAATCAAATGCCAGAATTACTCAGAAGAATCACAATCAACTCCAAACAGTGCGGCGGTCGTCCCTGCATTCGAGGCATGAGAATTCGCGTCTCAGATGTTCTCGACTTATTTGTGGCTGGACTCAGCGCCGAAGAGATTTTAGAAGAAATGCCCGATCTAGAAAGAGATGACCTAAAAGCATCACTAGCCTACGCATCTCGTAAACTCAATCATCCCGTATTAGTTGCATGACTATCTGGATTGATGCACATTTATCCCCAGCGATCGCCCCTTAGATCTCTAGAACCTTTAATATAAGTGCCTTTGCTCTACGAGATCTAGGTTTAAGAGATGCAGAAGATCCTGAAATTTTTGAAGCAGGTAAAGCTCAACAAATTATTTTTATGACCAAAGACAGTGATTTTGTCGATCTAGTTGAACGACTCGGATCGCCACCACAAATTATTTGGTTGACATTTGGCAATACATCTAATGCCCAATTGAGAGAGATTCTAACTGCGACTTTACCTAGAGCATTAGAAATTCTAGCCACAGATGAATCTTTGGTAGAAATTAGCGGAAACTTAATTTAACACTATTAGAACTTATGCAGACAAGCCAAGTGACCGTAAATTTATCGCTACCTTTTGAATGACTCATCGACATGATGCGATCTCACTAACATAACGATATGGCTAATTAAATGGCATCAGTTCCTACCAGTCCCAAGATTTATCACATTACCCATATCGACAATCTGGCTAATATTGTAGTCAATATGGGATTAGTCTCAGATGCAACTCGCATAGCAAGAGATCTTTCCTGTTCATTAGTGGGTATGTCTACTATTAAGGAAAGAAGACTCAAAGAGATAGAAGTCTCATGTCATCCAAAAACAATGGTTGGACAGTATGTGCCTTTTTATTTCTGCCCACGTTCAATAATGCTTTATATGCTGCACATGGGAAACCATCCTGACATCAGCTATAAAGGAGGTCAAGAACCAATAGTTCATCTTCAAGCCGACTTCCACAAAGTCATTAATTGGGCAAACTCAAACAGCGTAAGTTGGGCTTTTACTAATGGCAATGCAGCCGCTCATCTGACTACTTTTTATAATCAGTCATCCAAACTCAGGGAAATTAACTGGGATGCCATCACCTCTACAGATTTTCGTGATCCTAAGACAAAAGAAGGTAAGCAAGCTGAGTTTTTAATGTTTGATGTCTTTCCATGGACATTGATCGAGAAAATTGGGATAATCAATAGTACGATAGCAACAAAGGTTAAGACAGCTTTAAAGAGCGCTGGGCATCAACCCGTTATATCCGTAGAGCCTAACTGGTACTTCTGACTAAAAATCCCAAACCCATGATTGAGCTAACCAAAGGCGACATACTCAAAGCTGATGCTGAAGCATTGGTTAACACCGTGAATTGTGTTGGCGTTATGGGACGTGGTATTGCGCTGCAATTCCGAAAAGCTTTTCCAGAAAATTTCAAGGTTTATGAAGCTGCTTGCAAGGCTAATGAGGTGCAGGCTGGCAAGATGTTTGTGTATGACCTTAATCGTTTGTATTCTCCTCGTTTCATTATAAACTTTCCCACTAAGCGCCACTGGAAAGGCAAAAGCTGCATTGAAGATATTAAATTAGGGCTTGCAGATTTATTAGATGTTTTACAACGGCATCAGATTAGCTCGATCGCAATTCCGCCATTAGGTTGTGGGTTAGGTGGCTTGAACTGGGAAGAGGTGAGACCGCTAATTATTGAAGCCTTTCAGACAGCTCCAAGTGTGAATGTTCTTTTATATGAACCTGTTGGAGCACCTCAACCCACGGCAATGGTCATAGAGAAGAAGGTTCCAAATATGACTGTTGGAAGAGCAGCTTTGCTTGGACTGATGCGCCGCTACCTATCAGCCGTGATGGACCCTACTGTTACTCTTCTAGAAGTACATAAGCTCATGTACTTTATGCAAGAAGCTGGAGAATCTCTGCGCCTAAATTATCAAAAAGCCCCCTATGGACCTTATGCCGAAAATCTTCGCCATGTGCTAAGTCATATTGAGGGATATTTTATTAGTGGCTATGGTGATGCTGAAGATCGACCAGATAAACCATTGGAGTTAATGCCCTATGCCTTTGAGCAAGCTGACTCATTTCTCGAAAAGCATGAGGATACTCGTCAACGGTTTGATCGAGTTGCCAATCTCATTAAAGGATTTGAGACAACTTTTGGTATGGAGTTGCTGTCAACTGTTCATTGGGTTGCAACTCGTGAGGATGCAAAAACCCCCGAGGAGGCTGTTAAAAAGATTTATGATTGGAATACGCGAAAACGTATGTTTGAATCCCGTCATATACATTTAGCATGGAAGCGATTGCATGAGACTTTCTGGCTGACCTAAACACCAAATTTTGCCATATTAAGTTTTCTTTTATCTAATTTTTCTGTCATTTCAATAAATGTCCCTCGCTAATAAGTTTCAGCAGTTTATCTCGATCGCTATCGTCACCCTAATTTTCTTGGCGATCGCCACACAGCCGACATGGGCGGCAACATTTGCCGTGAGAGTTTTTGATGGGGACAATATTACCCTCGTAGACCGTGGCATCAAAAATAAAATCCATCTCGCTTGTATTGATGCGCCTGAGCTACTGCAAGCTGAAGGCGAACATTCTCGCAAAGTGTTGCAAAATATCCTTGATGACGAAGAAATTTATGTCAAAGTCTTCAAAAAAGATAAATTTGGACGTTACTATGGCGAAGTTTTAGCGGGTGGACAAAATGCGAATAAAGTTCTGGTTTCACTAGGGCTTGCCTATTACGATCGCCTTCAAGAAAAAGATTGCCCAGACTATGCGGCGATCGAGCTAAAGGCACAAGGCGATCGCCTTGGTGTTTGGGTAAATGGGACAGATGTAATATCACCGAGCCAATTTCGTCGTGAAAATAAATTATTAGGCGTTGGCTACTAATAAAAAAGGGCTGTGCAATGCACAGCCCTTTTTTAAAAAATTAGACATCGCGACGGCGAAAACGACCACGGCGCTTAGCATTTTCAGCCTTACGCTTACGTTTTTCGCCTGCTGTTTCATGATACTGACAGCGACGAATATCTGCTAGTAAGCCAGCTTTTTGGATTTTTTTCTTAAATCGACGCAGAG